>NZ_JBICTU010000002.1:181260-376610 GCF_043197795.1 Sphaerisporangium sp. NPDC049003 | reverse complement strand
TCCCAGGAGACGACTGGGTTGATAGGCCGGAGGTGGAAGCATCGTGAGGTGTGGAGCTGACCGGTACTAATAGGCCGAGGACTTGACCACAAAGCTAATGTTCCCCTGCATGGTCAGGGTGTGTGATGGTGTGCTGCGGCCCCGGTTCTCTTCGCCGGGTCCCGGGTGCATGCGCTACCGTCACATGACTCTTCCCCGGCAGGGGGCATCTTGCTCGCGTCCACTATGTAACTCAGAAACAACAAGCTGGGGTGACCCTGGTTGTGTGTTTCAAGGGGTTACGGCGGTCATAGCGGAAGGGAAACACCCGGTTACATTCCGAACCCGGAAGTTAAGCTTTCCAGCGCCGATGGTACTGCACCGGGGACGGTGTGGGAGAGTAGGACACCGCCGGACAAATATTTGATTGGTAGGGAAGCCATCCACATTGTGGGTGGCTTCCCTGCGTTATAGGGGATATTTTCCCTCGTCCTCTAGTACCTCTAGTACCTCGCTCTGTCCGGTACCCCGCTTCCTTCCCCGGCGTGTTCCCTCCCGGGGTCATCGATGAGCTGGCCGCGGGCCGTCGGGCTTAGATCGAGGTCGATGTCCTCCATCGGGCATTCCTGTCCCATCCGTCGCACTCTCGACGGGTTCCTCGCCGTAGACCGGTGCCGGCATCGCCGCCCCGCGTCCGACCGCGTCGGCGCCCAAAGTCAGGACGCCACAGCGGCTGGGAAGTCGGGTTGGTGTGGGTGTCGAGCGACCTGGCACCGGATCGGCAGTGAGGTTGGTATGGGGTGCCGAGCGAGCCGAGTAACAGGACGGGGAGTTGGCTTGGCTGGTCGGTGTCGGGGTCAGGGGAGGATCAGGAGGGCGTCGCCTACGCCGCGTTCGGTGCCGTCGGAGGGGTGGTTCACTACCTTGCCCTTGACGACCATGGCGCTCGACCCGCCGCCGTCAAGGTTGATGGCCTCACGAGCGCCCAGCCAGAGCATCAGCTGTGCGGCCTCCACCATCGAAGCTCCGACGGTGACGCCAGGCTTGCGGCCGTCGACGGTGGCGAGGATGAGCTTGCCCGACTTGGTGACTCCGGCCATGGTGCGAGGGTGCCGCCGGAGGATCATGTTGATGTTCGCGTGCCCGTCGGCCTTGGCGGTGATGTGTTCGCGGCCGTCGCGGACCAGGCCTACCCCGCCGCCGATGATGCTGGTCTCCGGGGTGAGGGGGACGCCCTTGCCGGTGCGCATGTCCGTCACCTTGGTGGTGACCTTCAGGTTCCACTTCTCCCAGGCGTGCGCCCAGATCCAGTCGGACATGATGCCGGTGCCGTGCAGTACGCGGGTCCCGCGCGCCACCTTGCCGCCTGCGGGGCGAAGGGTCAGTACCTCACCCTGGTCGTCGAGGACGGCCTCGGCTCCCTCGTCGGAGGGGGTCTTCTCTCCGAACTCCTCGGTGTAGAGCACCAGCTCGTCCGGCTGGGCCGCGCGGTTGACGCCGTTGATGGTCGTCCTCTCCCCGTCGGCCGAGGTTGCCGTAACCGTCGTCTTCACCTCGGTGATACGAGCGGTGCGCCCCTTGAGAATCAGGGCGCTGCGGCCTTCGACCGCCTCGCTGAGCAGGCGGCCGTCGACCACCGAGACGCCCACGGGTTCGCCCCGGAGGTTCTTGTCCGTGTGGATGTTGAAGAAGCCGCCGTTGACCGCGGCTATGGCGCCTTCTTTCTTGGCCATGGACGAGGGGGTCTCGCGCTTGGCGACGCTGGCTCCGATGCTGGAGTGGTAGGAACCGGTGAACGCCCGAGGATCGACGGTGAGCACCCGCATGTCCCAGGGACCGGTGGTCTGCAGCCCGTCGTCCCCGAGGAAGTCCACCTTCGCGGAGATATCAGCCTCTTTGAGCTTCTTAACTACCTTTTCGGCCTCATTGCGCTCTTCAAGGGTCCAAAGCCCGATGCGTACCGTGTAGCTGGTCCCCTCGGGATAGTCGGCGACGCCGGGGCGGGTGAACTGCTGGATACTCGCCTCGAATCCCGCGTTCAGGGCCGATTCCGCCGCCGCCTCCGCGGCGGCCTGGGAGCCGTAGTCCTTGCCCTTCATGAGCACCGACACCGTGTATCCATCGGTCGGCGTTCCATAGAGCACGCTGAACAGGTCGATGCCGGACGCGACCGCTCTCTGTTCCTGGGTGACGGCACCCGGCTGCCCGAGCGGGAAGTTCTCCGACGGCAGTCCCGATTGAGTCGATTCGGCGATCGCCGGCGCGGGGACGGTGGCCGCGAGGAAGGAAAGCGCGGCAAGACCGGCGATGAGGCGACGTGGCATCAAGGGCTCCCGTGGGTGATCTACTCCTTGACGCACCATGGTCTTGGCAATGACACGCCAGGCGCCCGCAAACACGCCCACGTCTACGAGAATGTAACCGGCCGTTTTTCCGGATCCGGAAATGAGCGGGCCCGGCGCGAATCCGCCCGGCTCCTGCGGTCGCGCGCAACGCCGCGTTACGGTTCGCTAGCCGCGATCACCGAGCGAGCGGCACGACCCCGTCACGGAGGAGCCCGGCCAGGCGTTTGCCGTCGAGGCCGTGGACGGTGACGCCGTCGGCGCCGGTCATGGTGTCCCCGGCGACCAGGGCGTTGACGATCGCCTCCTCGGTCGCCTCGATCACGGCGTAGAAGAGCGGATTGATGTAGTCGTCCGCGAGCACGGTCACGTCGAAGGTGCGCGGCGGATCGGCGTCGAGCGTGTTGGCCGGGAGGTTGCGGTTGGCGGTGGAGAAGCACAGGAAGCCGTCCCCGCTGGAGTTCTCCCCCGCGCCGCCCGTACGCGCGATGCCCAGCCCGGCGCGCTGGGCGAGCCTGCGGCACTGGTGGGGGAGCAGCGGCGCGTCGGTGGCGATGATGCCGATGATCGACCCGGCGCCCTCGAACTTCGGCGGTGTGGGCCTCGGCACGTCGTCGAGATGGCGGCCGACGGGAACGCCGTTGACGGTCAGGCGCTCGCGCGACCCGTGGTTCGCCTGGACGAGCACGCCCACGGAGTAGCCACCCTCATCCTCGCCGAGAACGCGGGAGGCGGTGCCGATGCCGCCCTTGAAGCCGTGGCAGATCATGCCGGTGCCGCCACCGACGCCGCCCTCGGCCACCGGCCCGGTGGACGCCGCGCGGTAGGCGGCCTTGACGTGCTCCGCTTTGACGTGCTGGCCGTCGATGTCGTTCAGCGTGCCGTCCCAGGTCTCGCCGACCACGGGGAGGGACCAGGCCTGACGGCCCCTTCCGAGGGAGGCCACCTCGATCTCCACGATCGTGTCCCGCACCACTCCCACCGAGGCGGTGTTCGTGAGCCCTATCGGCGAGGCGAGCATGCCGAACTCGTCGAGGAAGGCCATGCCGGTGATCTCGCCATTGCCGTTCAGCCAGTGGAGGCCCGCGTACACCGGCTCGTCGAAGGCCGACCCGCCGTGCGGGAGCACCACCGTGACGCCGGTGCGCACCGGGCCCTCGCCCACGACGCGGGCGCCCTCGCCGCGTACGAGGGTGGTGTGGCCGACCGTGACCCCCGCGACATCGGTGATGGCGTTGTACGGCCCGGGGGCGCCGGTGCCTATCACGATGCCGTGGTCACGTGCGCGCAGGGGCGTGACGTCGCCGAGGCTCAACGGATCTCCCTTCGGAACGACTCCAGCGCCAGCAGGGCGACGTGGAGGGACAGGCAGGACTCGACGTCGTCGAGGTCGGTGTCGAGGATGCGCTCCAGGCGGCGGAGCCGGTCGTAGAAGGCCGGCCGCGACAGATGGGCGCGCTGGGCCGCCACGGCCTTGTTGCGTCCCGCTTCCAGGTACGTACGCAGGATGCCGGTGAGGTCGCCGCCGCGATGGGCGTCGTGGGCGAGTAGCGGTCCGAGCTCGCGCTCGGCGAAGGTCTGCAGCCTGGCGTCGTCCCGCAGGAGGTGGAGCAGGCCGCGGAGCCGAAGGTCGGGCAGCCGATAGAACGGGCGCCGGTCAGGCTGGCGGGCGGCGGCCTCGGCGACCTGCTCGGCTTCGAGGAAGCTCCGGCGTACGTCCCTGATGGACTCGACGACGGAGCCGGCCGCGATGACGAACGGCGCGGCGAAGGCCGTGCGCAGCCGCTCGGCCAGGGTCGTGAGCGCGCCCTCGGCGAGCGCGCGGGGAGGCAGGGGAAGCAGGACCCCGACGCGGTTCTGGTCGAGGGCGCCGACGAGGGCGGGCAGCTTGGAGTCACGGCAGGCCGCGGCGGTCGCCTCGGCCAGCTCGCCAAGCTGGGCCTGGAGGTTCAGTGCCGTCTCGGTCGGGTCGGTGAGCCGGAGCACGACGCTGATGAGCTTGCGGCCGGTGAGCGGGACCCCGACCGCCCGCGCGCGTGCCGCCGCCTCCTCGGGATCGGCGTACGCGTGGGTCAGGATGCCGGTGATGATCGTGCCGTGGGCCTGGCGTTCCAGGCTCTCCTGGTGGCGTTCCAGCAGCCGGCCCAGGGCGAGCGTCGTGGCGGCGCGCTCGGCGAGGACTATGTCGCGCGGGCCGGGTGCGGACTCGCAGATGAGGATCAGCCGTCCCCAGTCGTGGCCGCGCGCGCCGACCATGGTGACCAGCCAGCCGGACGAGGTGTCGTAGGCGGTGCGCTCGCGGGGGGCGACCGCCCGTGACCGGGCCTCCCAGTTGGCGAGCAGGATGCCGGTGTCGCGCCCGGTGGACTCGCAGGCGAGCACCTGGTGGGCGAGGTTCTCCAGGATCGCGGGGCGGGCCGACAGGCGGGAGACCTGTGTCAGCACCTCGGCCGGTGACGCACCCTCGACCGACAGCTCGGTGAACACCTCGTGGAGATGCTCGGAAGCGCGGAGCTCCTCAAGCTGGATGTCGATGATGCGGGCGTGCACCGACTCGGTGATCTGTACGAAGGGTGTCTCGCGGGCCAGTGTGACGAGGGGGAGGCCATGGGTCTCCGCCGACTCGACGACGGCACGCGGCAGTTCGCGGATGAACCTGCGGCCCAGTTCGACGATCAGGCCGGACGCGCCCACGGCCGCCAGGTCGGCGATGTAGTCGGCCAGTTTGTCCGGCTCGTCGGGGAGCGCGACGCCGGTGGTGAGGATGAGCTCGCCCCCGCGGAGCAGGTGCGCGATGTCGCTGACCTCGCCGACGTGCACCCAGCGCACGCGCGTGTCCAGCCGGTCGGCGCCCGCGACGACGCGCGGATTGCCTCGGCGGACGGCGTCCAGTGCGAGGACGTCGGCCAGGGTCGGTAGCATATGTCCGAGCCTAGCCGATCACCATGTAAGACCGACCACACACTCCCTGACAGACTGTCGGCTATTGGACGGCACCGCCGACCGCTCGCCGGCCGGGGCGGAAGAGCGCTCTGCCTGGCGGAGTGGAGCGCTCACGTCTGGTGGGGGCGAGCGCCCACGTCGAGGCGAGCGCGCCCCCGTGAAGGCGAGCGCTCACGTCTGGCGGAGGCGGGCCTCCAGGCCGTCGAGGATGGAGATCAGGCCGAAGTCGAAGGCCAGGTGCCGGGCCCTGCTGAAGTCGATTCTCTCGTAGTCCTCATAGCGGGCCAGCAGCTTGGGGTAGTCGGCGGCGGCGACCCGCAGCTGGGGGCGGATCGCCTTCATCCACTCCTCGGCGTCCGCGCTCGACCGGCCGACGGTGTTCAGCCAGCTGACCTCGGGCATCGTGGCGCCCAGAGTGTAGGAGAGGAGGGAGGCCGAGGCGTATTCGAGGGTCATGCCGGTGAAACCGGCCAGCTCGAAGGCGTTCATCAGCGTCGTCCCGACGGCCAGGGCGTTCGGCCCGAGGCTCGGCATGGCTCCGATGAGCGTGACTGACCAGGGGTGTTCGAGGATCGCGCTGCGCAGGCCGTAGGCGAACGCCGCGGCCGCGTCACGCCAGCCGGTGACGGCGGGGTCGGGGATGCGCGCCTGGCCGTAGACCTCGTCGAGCACGAGCTCCAGCAGCTCTTCCTTGTTGGCCACGTGCCAGTAGATGCTGGTCGCTCCTGAGCCGAGCCTCGCCCCGAGCTTGCGCATGCTGAGGGCGTCCATGCCTTCGGTGTCGAGGAGCTCCATCGCGGCCCGGACGATCTGCTCGCGGCTCAGCGAGGGTTGCTCCCGTGTGCGCTTGGCGGGCGCTTCGCGGGACCAGACCGAGGTGAACCCCGTCTTGCTCGGCAAGGATGACTCTCCTTCGTTCGCCCCAAGGCTAATCCACTCGCACGCTGTCCGACTGTCATCGTACGCTGTGCGAGTGAACTCGAACGCTGTACGAGAAGAGCACGGAGACGCGCCCGGGAAGAATCCCCGGCGCTGGTGGATCCTCGCCGTGCTGTGCCTGAGCCTGCTGGTGCTCGTCGTGGACAACACGGTGCTGAACCTCGCGATCCCCTCGCTCATCCGCGACCTGGGCGCGAGCCCGGCGGACATCCAGTGGATCATCGACGCCTACATCCTGGTCTTCGCGGGCCTGCTGCTGACCGCGGGGAGCCTGTCCGATCGCTACGGCCGGCGCCGCTTCCTGATCATCGGGCTTGTGGTGTTCGGCGGAGCCTCGGTGGTCGCGATGCTCGCCCAGGAGCCGTGGCAGCTGATCGGCGCACGCGCGCTCATGGGGGTGGGCGGGTCGTTCCTGATGCCGAGCACCCTGTCGATCCTGATCACGGTCTTCGACGACTCCGAACGCCGCAAGGCCTTCGCCGCCTGGAGCGCGGTCGCCATGGTCGGGGTCATCGCCGGGCCGACCCTGGGCGGGTTCCTGCTGGAGCACTACTGGTGGGGCTCGGTGTTCCTGCTGAACGTGCCGATCGCCGCCGTCGCCATCCTCGCCGCCGTCCTGCTGATGCCCGAGTCCCGCGCGCCCGCCCGTCCAACCGACCCCCTCGGCGCCCTGCTGTCCACGGTCGGCATGACCGCGCTGGTCTACATGGTCATCGACGCGCCCCGCGAGGGCTGGACCTCGGCCCGCGCGCTGGTGGCGATCGCCGTCGCCGTCGTGGCGCTCGGGGGCTTCGTGATCTGGGAACGGCGGACCGACCATCCGATGCTGCCACTCTCGCTGTTCCGCGACCGTGACTTCAGCGGCTCGTCGTTCTCCATCGTGCTGATGTCGTTCGGCACCGGGGCGCTGCTGCTGATGCTCACCCAGTACCTGCAGTTCGTGCTGGCGTACGGGCCGATGAAGGCGGGCCTCGCGCTCCTGCCGTACGCGGTCGCCGCCGCGCTGTTCAACGGGGTCGGCGCCGGGCTCGGTCAGCGGGTCAGCAACCGGGTGCTGATCGCGGTGGGCATGCTCGTGATGGCCGGAGGGTTCATGGTGCTGGCGCTCATCGGCCCGTCCGACGGGTACGGCCGGCTCATCACCGGCCTGCTGATCATGGGCATGGGCGGTGGTCTCGCGGGGCCCGCGGCCTACGCGACGCTGATGGGGGCGGTCCCGCCGGACCACGCGGGCGTCGGCTCGGCGCTCAACGACACCGTCCAGCAGGTCGGCATGGCGCTGAGCGTGGCCATCCTCGGCAGCGTGCTCGCCGGGGTCTACACCGCGCGGATGCCTGAGAGCGCCCCGGCCGTGGCGAGGGACTCGATCGGCGCCGCGCTGCGGCTCGGGGACCCGGGGCTCGCGAAGACGGCCCGTGAGGCGTTCGTGTCGGCGATGTCGTTCGGCTCGTGGGTCGGCGTCGCGTTCGCCGTCGCTTCCGCCGCGCTCGCCTTCGCGGTCCTGCGCCCCCGTACGGCTCCGGTGGCCGAGCGCCGGCCCGAACCCGTGTCCTGACCGGGAGCGTGGCCTGGCAGGAAAGTCTGAGCTCAGGCGCCTGCGGGCGGTGGACGTACGCCGCCCGCAGGCGCTTAGGAAATGTCCGGACATCATGTCCACATGGCTTCAGGACGATAGAAGGTTGGGGGTGGCAGCATGTAAGGTGAATTCGCCGTACGCCGACACCTTGGAGGTGGGGGCGATGCCGATAAATCGACATAATCGGACTATGTCGGACCTTCTTCCGCGCCACCGTGCGGTCATGCCCAACTGGTTGTCCCTCTATTACGACGAGCCGATCGAGATCGTACGGGGGAAGGGCAACCGCGTCGTCGACGCAGAGGGCCGCACCTACCTCGACTTCTTCGCCGGCATCCTCACCAACATGATCGGGTACGACGTGCCCGAGGTCCGTGAGGCGGTCGAGCGCCAGCTCGCCACCGGGGTCGTTCACACCAGCACCGTCTACCTGCTGCGCGCGCAGGTGGAGCTGGCCGAGAAGATCGCGCGGCTGTCGGGCATCCAGGACGCGAAGGTCTTCTTCACCAACTCCGGCACAGAGGCCAACGAGACGGCCCTGCTGCTCGCGACGTACGCCCGCAGGTCCGACCAGGTGCTGGCCATGCGCCAGAGCTACCACGGCAGGAGCTTCGGCGCGCTGTCGGTCACGAGCAACCGGAGCTGGAAGAACAATTCGCTCTCCCCGCTCAACGTGCACTTCCTGCACGGCGCAGACCGGCACCTCCCGCAGTTCCGCGGCCTGTCCGACGCCGACTACATCAAGGCCTGCGTCGAGGACCTGCGCCACGTGCTCGCCACCGCGGTGGGAGGCGACGTGGCCGCGCTGATCGCCGAGCCCATCCAGGGGGTCGGCGGCTTCACCATGGCCCCCGACGGGCTGTTCGGCGCCTACAAGGAGGTCCTCGACGAGGAGGGCATCCTGTTCATCTCCGACGAGGTGCAGACCGGCTGGGGCCGCACGGGCTCGGCGTTCTTCGGCATCCAGGACCACGGGATGACGCCCGACATGATGACCTTCGCCAAGGGCCTCGGCAACGGGTTCGCGGTCGGAGGCGTGGTGGCCCGGGGTGACCTCATGGACGCCCCGCACGCCATCGGCCTCGCCACCTTCGGCGGCAACCCGATCTCCATGGCCGCAGCCAACGCGACCCTCGACTACGTGCTCGACCACGACCTCCAGGCGCGTGCCGCCGTCACGGGCGCGATCCTCCTCGACGGCCTGCGCGAGGCGCGGGGCCGCCTGCCGATCCTGGGGGACGTCCGGGGCAAGGGCCTCATGTTCGCCCTGGAACTGGTCGACCCCGCGACCGGCGCGCCCGCGCCGGAGCTGGCCGGCCGGTTCATGGAGGAGACCAAGAAGCTCGGGCTGCTGGCCGGCAAGGGCGGGCTCTACGGCAACGTGCTCCGCATGGCCCCGCCGCTGACGCTCACCGAGGACGAGGCGCGCGAGGGTCTGGGCATCATCCTCACGGCACTTCAGACGATCAACGAGGAGAAGGTCAAGTGAAGCGGGTCACGCACTGGATCGGCGGCGAGGAGGCGGAGGGGAGCTCGGGCCGGCGGGCCGAGATCTTCAACCCGGCCACCGGCGAGGTCGCGGGGCACGTGGACCTGGCCGGCCCCGAGGACGTCGACGCGGCGGTGGCCGCCGCCGCGGCCGCGTTCCCGGCGTGGCGGGACGCCTCGCTGGTGAAGCGGGCGCAGGTGCTGTTCCGGTTTCGCGAGCTGATGTACGGCCACCGCGACGAGCTGGCCGCGCTGATCAGCGCCGAGCACGGCAAGGTGCACTCCGACGCGCTGGGCGAGGTGGCGCGGGGGCTGGAGGTCGTGGAGTTCGCCTGCGGCATCCCCCACCTTCTCAAGGGCGGCTTCTCCGAGAACGTCTCGACGAGCGTCGACTCGTTCTCGATCAGGCAGCCGCTGGGGGTGGTCGCGGGGATCACGCCGTTCAACTTCCCGGCCATGGTGCCGATGTGGATGTATCCCCTCGCGATCGCCTGCGGCGACACCTTCGTGCTGAAGCCCTCAGAGCGCGACCCGTCCGCGTCGCTGCTGATGGCGTCGCTGTGGAAGCAGGCCGGTCTGCCCGACGGCGTGTTCAACGTCGTCCAGGGCGACAAGGTCGCCGTCGACCGGCTGCTGGAGCACCCCGGCGTCCGCGCGGTCTCCTTCGTCGGCTCCACGCCGATCGCCCGGTACGTCTACGAGACGGGGACCCGGCACGGCAAGCGGGTGCAGGCGCTCGGCGGGGCCAAGAACCACATGCTCGTGCTGCCCGACGCCGATCTCGACCTGGTCGCCGACGCCGCGGTGAACGCGGGCTTCGGCTCGGCGGGGGAGCGGTGCATGGCGATCTCGGTCGTGCTCGCGGTCGACCCGGTCGGCGACGAGCTGGTCGACAAGATCGTCCAGCGCGTGAGCACGCTGACAGTCGGCCCGGGCGACGACCCCGACTCCCAGATGGGCCCGCTGGTCACGGGGGCGCATCGCGACAAGGTGGCCTCCTACCTCGACACCGCGCTCGCGGAGGGCGCCAAACTGGTCGTGGACGGGCGCGAGACCCCGATCAAGGGCGGCGCGACCGCCGCCGAGACCCCGGGCTTCTGGCTCGGGCCCACGGTCATCGACAAGGTCGCGCCGGGGTCGGCCGTCCATCGCGACGAGATCTTCGGCCCGGTGCTGTCGGTGGTCAGGGTCTCCTCGTACGAGGAGGGCCTTCAGATCATCAACGACGTCGAGTACGGCAACGGCACCGCCATCTTCACCAACGACGGGGGCGCCGCCCGGCGCTTCCAGAACGAGGTGGAGGTCGGCATGGTGGGCATCAACGTGCCGATCCCCGTGCCCATGGCGTTCTACAGCTTCGGCGGGTGGAAGTCCTCGCTCTTCGGTGACACGCACGTCCACGGCACCGAGGGCGTCCACTTCTACACGCGCGGCAAGGTGGTCACCTCGCGCTGGCTCGACCCGAGCCACGGCGGCGTGAACCTCGGATTCCCCACCAACAAGTAGCCCGCTCGCCTCGATCCGCCGACGGCCCCGTCCGAGTTCTCTTCTCGGGCGGGGCCATCATGGTCCGGCGGCCGCCCTCCGCGCCGGAACGTCCTGACCGCCTACGTTCGTCCCTCCGGACGGCGTGTCGGGCTCTGGACAAGCCGTTTATCCGATTAATTCCGATGCATGCCTTCACTTGTATTGATACGGCATTTTCGTCGGCCATTCCGGGGGGGCCTGGCAAAGAACTCCACGACGCCGGGCAGGTATGTTGATCAAATGGGAAAAAGGTCTGCCCAGACCTCCCGGGCCTGTCAAAGAGTTTCTCCCGGGCGTGACTTCATGAGAGGCCGGGGGAGAGAATGAAGAGTGGCTACTTTTATGAAACGGACTCTGGCGGGCAGCGTGCTCGCCGGAGCCGTTCTCGTTTACTCTCCTGCTCCTGCAGGTGCTGAGGCAAGAACTGCCTGGCCAGGCAACCAGGCAGTTACCGGAAATGCGCGGGACGGCGCGACTTCTAGAACATCGGCACATGTACGCAAATTCACCCCAAGGCGATCCAAGGCGCTCGATTACTGTACGCCTATCTTGTGCCCGATTCCGCCGATTCCGCTGACTCCGTCGGGCACGACCATTCAGTCGGTTGCCTGGCCCCAATCCGTCCCGGTCGCGCCCAACACCATCCCGCTGTGCAGATTCTTTGGCCTGCCGCAATCCCTCTGTAAGGTCCCGCCGGCACCTGCGGGGCCACCCGGCCCGGTGGGACCGGTAGGACCGGCAGGTCCTCCCGGGATCAACGGCGCTCCTGGTCCGGCGGGCCCGGCTGGTCCCTCTGGTCCCGCAGGTCCTCAGGGTCTTCCTGGCGTCGACGGCGCTCCTGGTCCGGCGGGCCCGGCTGGTCCCTCTGGTCCCGCAGGTCCTCAGGGTCTTCCTGGCGTCGACGGCGCTCCCGGTCCGGTGGGTCCGGTGGGTCCGGTTGGTCCGGTTGGTCCCGCAGGTCCTCAGGGTCTTCCGGGCTTCGACGGCGCTCCCGGTGCTCCGGGTGTCGACGGTGCTCCCGGTCCGGTGGGTCCGGTGGGTCCGGTTGGTCCCGCAGGTCCTCAGGGTCTTCCGGGCTTCGACGGCGCTCCCGGTGCTCCCGGTGTCGACGGTGCTCCCGGTCCCGTGGGTCCGATGGGTCCGGTGGGTCCGCCTGGAGTTGACGGCGCTCCCGGCCCGGCTGGTCCTGTGGGTCCCCCCGGGGTCGATGGTGCTCCGGGTCCGGCTGGTCCCGTGGGTCCCATAGGTTTCGTGGGCCCGGCAGGCCCGGCAGGCCCGCAGGGTCCGCCCGGAGTCGATGGCGCACCGGGGATCGACGGTGCTCCAGGTATCGACGGCATCGATGGTGCTCCGGGTCCGGTGGGTCCGGCAGGTCCGCAGGGTCTGCCTGGGGTCGACGGCGCTCCCGGCCCGGCAGGTCTGCCTGGGGTCGATGGTGCTCCGGGTCCCGTAGGACCGGCAGGTCCGCAGGGTCTCCCTGGGATCGATGGTGCTCCGGGTCCGGCTGGTCCGGTGGGTCCGGTGGGTCCCGCAGGTCCGCAGGGTCCCCCTGGGGCCGGTAGCGTTCCCGGTCCGGCAGGTCCGCAGGGTCTGCCTGGGGTCGACGGCGCTCCCGGTCCGGCAGGTCCGCAGGGCCCGGCAGGTCCGGCAGGCCCGGCAGGTCCGCAGGGCCCGGCAGGTCCGGCTGGACCGCAAGGTCCCGCTGGTCCTCCTGGACCGCCCGCCCCCACCACGACCGGCCAGGCGACCGGGGGACCGAGCACCGGTTCCCCTGCTCCCCAGGCGCCCCCGACCGGCGGCCTTGTGCCGATCGTGGGTCTCCCGGCCGGTGTCGTGGTTCCGCTCACCGCGGTCCCGGCATCGCCCTGCGGCGGAGGTTCGAGCTACGGCTACCCGGTCGTCTACTCCGTCTGCGGTGGCTGATCGCCTCTGACGTCCGAAGGGTGAAATAGACAGAAGGGGTGCGTGCCGCGTGCGGCACGCACCCCTTCAGCCGTATGGGCTCATGGCAGGTTCCCGGCCGGCGTGGGCCGATAGGCTCGCGGAGGAGACGGTGAAGGCGAGGGGCTGGCGTGATGAAGTTGGGGCGATCTCGGGCCGGTCTCGCGGGGGCGTTGGTCTCGACGTTCGTGGCGCTCGCCGCGTGTGCCACGCCGGGGCGCGGGTCCCCGCCCGCCGAGGTCGCCGTCGTGCCGACGGCTCCCCGCACGGCCGCCACGTCGCAGGCGCCCGCCGCCTCTCCATCGCCGACCCCCACCCCCTCGCCGACCCCCTCGGGCAGGGTCCTCGGGCCGGGCGAGGGCGCGGTCACGGTGCTGACCTTGCGCGGGTACGCCGAGTACGGCGGCAGCGATCCCACGTTCGACTGGGTGGGGCCGTTCGAGGAGAAGACGGGCTGCCGGGTGAACCTCCGCTTCCCCCAGACCAGCGACCAGATCGACAAGCTGCTCGCCCAGACCTCCTACGACGTCGTGTCCGCGCCTCCGGAGGTGGGGGGACGGCTGATCGCCGAAGGGAAGGTCGCCCCCCTCACCACCTCGCTCGTGCCTCACTACGACGACCTCCCCGAGTGGCTGCGGTCCCAGCGCTCCGTCGTGGGCGGCGACCACGTGTACGGCGTCCCGTACGTGTGGGGGTCGTACGTCACCCTCTACGACAGCGCGAGGGCGCGCCCGGCCAGGGGGGACGCGCTCTACGCGAACCGTGGCCCCGTCATGCTCAGGGACAGCCCGCTCTCGATCGCCGACGCGGCCCTCGCGCTGAAGAAGCGGCGGCCCGCCCTGGGCGTCAAGGATCCGTTCGAGCTCACCCCGGCCCAGCTCGACGCGGCGGTCGCCCTCATCGGCGAGCGGCACGGCCACGAGCGTTCGTACTGGAAGGATCCGATCGACGCGCTGCAGGGCTTCGCCGGGGCGTCCGTGCGGCTCGGGCGCGCGCTGCCGTACCAGCTCGACGTCCTGCGCCGGGCCGGACGGCCGGTGAAGGCGGTGGGCGGCGAACCCACGACCGGCTGGGTGGACTCCTGGATGCTCTCCACGCAGGCGGCCGCGCCGAACTGCGCCTACAGGTGGCTCGACTGGATCAGCTCGCCCGAGGCGCAGCAGCAGGCGGCCGTGTGGACCGGCCTCGCCCCCGCCAACCCCTCGGCGTGCGGCTACCGGGGCGACGTCTCCCAGAAGTACGTCCACGCCGAACGGGCCAGGAGGGTGTGCGACGCCTACCGGGTGAAGGACCGGGCGTGGACCGAGAAGATCAGCTTCGCCGTCCGTCCGGTGAGGGACTGCGGAGGCCGGGACGGGGAATGCACCGACTACGCCGAGTGGGCCACGAGGTGGCAGCAGCTCGTGCGCTAGCCGGGTGATCTTCAACCGGGCGTGAGATGCCCTGGGAGCACCCGTCCCCCGCTGGGTGGTGCCTGCCAGTTGCTGCCCCCCCAGCTCAGGAGCGTCCCCTTCTGCCTCACCGGCCTGCCAAGGGCCCGTCGCCGATCCGAAGCCTCGGCGGTCGTCGGCCATCGTTCTCGCCAGGCGAAGGTGGGCCTCGCAACGGATTCCGTGGAGGAAGACCGGTTTTCCGGCGCTCCCATATTGAATGGTCGACCAGTCAATTGGTACGGTCGCTGCATGCGTATCCTGCTTGTAGGCGCCGGTGGCGTCGGTTCCGCCGTGGTCCCGATCGCCGCCCGCCGAGACTTCTTCGAACACATCGTCGTCGCCGACTATGACCGCTCACGTGCCGAGGCCGTGGTCTCCAAACAGGTCACGCTCCAGGCCGCGTCCGGGCAGGGTGACGTGCGGTTCAGCGCCATCGGCCTCGACGCCTCCGACCAGGGCGCGGTGGAGGCGGCACTCCGCGAGCACGACTGCGACGTCCTCTTCAACGCCGTGGACCCCCGGTTCGACATGCCCCTGTTCCGCGCCGCGCTGAACGCGGGCGCGCACTACCTCGACATGGCGATGTCCCTGTCCACGCCGCACCCCTCCCGGCCGTACGAGCTGACGGGCGTCAAGCTCGGCGACGAGCAGTTCGCGATGTCGCCCGAGTGGCGGGCCAAGGGGCGGGTCGCCCTGGTCGGCATGGGGGTCGAGCCCGGCCTCGCCGACGTCTTCGCCAGGTACGCGGCCGACCACCTCTTCGAGACCATCGACGAGGTCGGCATCCGCGACGGGGCGAACCTGGTGGTCGAGGGCCCGGACGGGGAGGAGTCCTTCGCGCCCACGTTCTCGATCTGGACCACCATCGAGGAGTGCCTCAACCCGCCCGTCGTCTGGGAGGACGGCGACTGGCACACCACCGAGCCGTTCAGCGAGCCGGAGGTCTTCGACTTCCC
The DNA here is from genome assembly GCF_043197795.1 of Sphaerisporangium sp. NPDC049003. Taxonomy (NCBI): domain Bacteria; kingdom Bacillati; phylum Actinomycetota; class Actinomycetes; order Streptosporangiales; family Streptosporangiaceae; genus Sphaerisporangium; species Sphaerisporangium sp. NPDC049003. Next base: position 361,486 of record NZ_JBICTU010000002.1, on the reverse strand, counting down.
CGAGGGCATCGGCCCGGTGGAGTGCGTCAACGTCGAGCACGAGGAGGTGCTGCTGGTCCCGCGCTGGGTGAACGCCCGGCGGGTGACGTTCAAGTACGGCCTCGGAGAGGAGTTCATCGACGTCCTCAGGACGCTCCACAAGCTCGGCCTCGACTCCACCGACCCCGTGAAGGTCAAGGGCATGGAGGTCTCGCCGCGCGACGTCGTGGCCGCCTCCCTCCCCGACCCGGCGACGCTCGGCGGGCGCATGCGCGGCAAGACCTGCGCCGGCACGTGGATCAAGGGCACCGGCAAGGACGGCCGGCCGCGCGAGGTCTACCTGTACCACGTGGTCGACAACGAGTGGTCGATGCGCGAGTACGACTCGCAGGCCGTCGTGTGGCAGACGGCGGTCCATCCCGTCGTCGCCCTGGAACTGCTCGCGCGCGGGGCCTGGAAGGGCGAGGGCGTGCTCGGCCCCGAGGCCTTCGACCCCGTGCCGTTCCTCGACCTGCTGAACGAGTACGGCTCGCCCTGGGGCATGCGCGAGCAGTGACCCCGGTCGACCGGCACGGCGGCGACCCGCCTGGATGAGGTGGGTCGCCTGCCGGTGCCCTGCTCAGGGGAGCGTGGCTCTCCTGGCCGAGGGTTTGTGCCTGGGCGCGGGGGTCGCGGGGAGCAGCGCCTCGGCGCACTCCTCGCAGGCCATGACGGGGGCGTCGTCGGGAAGTCTGCCGACACGGACCCGAGGTCGAGGCCATTTCTTGTGACAGACCACGCAGGCGTCCCCGTCGCGCTGCGGGCCGGTGAGATCTTCAGGGTCGAACGTCAGGTTGAGCCGTGCCGCTCCGGTCGGATCCCAGCTCATCACGCTCCTGTTGATGATCGAGTGTCTCGTACCCGAACCGTTATAGCCCCATTACCGCCTGTGATCGACTAGGCCGATGTCAAGGACGGGTTAAATCGCCGGCATCGGGCGCGCCGTATAACAACAAAAGGGGCACCCAGCAGCAAGCCGGGTGCCCCTTTTGTGATGCTCCTAAACGGACGAGATGGCCTTCTCCAGGATGGACAGGCCCTCTTCCAGCAGGTTGTCGGGGATGGAGAGCGGCGGAAGGAAGCGCAGCACGTTGCCGTAGGTGCCCGCCGTCAGCACGACCAGCCCCTCCGCGTGGCACCGCTTGACGATCTCTCCGGTGAGCGCCGCGTCCGGCTCCTTGGAGCCGGGCACGACCAGCTCGATCGCGATCATCGCGCCGCGTCCCCGGACGTCGCCGATGACGTCGAAGCGCTCGGCCAGCGCCCGGAGCCGGGGCAGCATGAGGTCCCCGATCTCCCTGGCCCGCTCGACGAGGTTGTCGGCCTCGATGGTGTCGAGCACGGCCAGCGCGGCCTCGCAGGCCAGCGGGTTGCCGCCGTAGGTGCCGCCGAGGCCGCCGACGTGGACGGCGTCGAGCAGTTCGGCCCTGCCGGTCACGGCCGCGAGGGGCAGGCCGCCCGCGATGCCCTTGGCCGTGCAGATGATGTCGGGCACGATGCCCTCGTCCTCGCAGGCGAAAAGCCGGCCCGTACGGGCGAAACCGGTCTGCACCTCGTCCGCGATGAAGACGATGCCGTTGGCCCTCGCGTACTCCACCATGGCGGGCAGGAAGCCGCGGGCAGGCTCGATGAAGCCGCCCTCGCCCTGGATCGGCTCGATCACGATGGCCGCGACGTTCTCCGCGCCGATCTGCTTGTTGATCATGTCGATGGCCTGCGCCGCGGCCTCCTCGGCGCAGTTCTCGGGCCCGGTCGGCCACCGGAAGGGGTACGCCATGGGCATCCGGTACACCTCGGGGGCGTACGGCCCGAAGCGGTGCTTGTACGGCATGTTCTTCGCCGTCAGGGTCATGGTCAGCAGCGTGCGGCCGTGGTAGCCGTGGTCGAACACCACGACGGCCTGGCGGCCGGTCGCGTGCCTGGCCACCTTGACGGCGTTCTCCACGGCCTCCGCGCCCGAGTTGACCAAAAACGAGCGCTTCTCGTGGCCACCGGGGGTGAGCCGGTTGAGCTTCTCGCAGACCTCGACGTACGACTCGTACGGCGTGACCATGAAACAGGTGTGGGTGAAGTCGGCGACCTGCCGCTGGACCCGCTCGACCACGCGCGGCGCGGCGTTGCCCACGGTGGTCACCGCGATGCCGGAGCCGAAGTCGATGAGAGAGTTGCCGTCCGCGTCCACGACCACGCCGCCGCCCGCGTGGGTCACGAAGACCGGCAGCGTGGTGCCGATGCCCGGCGGGACGGCCGACCGCTTGCGCGCGAACATCTCCCGCGACTTCGGGCCGGGGATCTCGGTGACCAGGCGGCGCTCCTGCGGAAGCGAGGGACCGCCTCGCGTGATGGGCTGGTGCCCGGCTGCGCCCGGCTGCTCGTGTACGTCACGGTCGATGCTCATGTCTGCGACGCTACGGCCACCGCGCCCGGGTGCCGACCTGGCGACATGGCACAATATGGCCATCCTGCTTGTCCAGGATGTACAAGTAACGACTGTTCTGGGGGCTGGAATGGCTCCGACCTTACGGCGTGTGGTGGCCCTGGCGCCGCTGCGCCTGCGGGTGCGCGCCGGGGAGGGCGCGATGGACCGGCCGGTGCGCTGGGTGGCCGTCAGTGAGCTTGAGGATCCCACGCCCTTCTTGGAGGGCGACGAGCTGGTGCTGACCACCGGGATGCGGCTCGGAGCGCGGGACGCCCGGCCGTACATCTCCCGGCTCGTCGCCCGGGGGGTGGCCGGGCTCGGGTTCGGCGTCGGGCTCGGGCACGACAGCGTGCCGCCCGAGTTCACCGAGGCCGCGGCCGGCGCCGGGCTTCCCTTGGTCGAGGTGCCCAGGGAGACGCCGTTCATCGCGATCGGCAAGGCCGTCAGCGAACTGCTCGCCGCCGAGCGGTACGACGAGCTCAGCAACGCCTTCGCCGCGCAGGGCCGGCTGACGCGCGCCGCGCTCCAGGCCGATGGCATGGGAGCGGTGGTCGAGCGGCTGGCCAGGGAGATCCACGGCTGGGCCGTGCTGCTGGACGAGACGGGAACGCTGATCCACGCGGCGGGCGCCGGGGCCGTCGAGGGCACCCACCTGGCCGGGCGGGAGCTCGGCCGGCTCCGGGCCACAGGCTCGCCCGCCAGCCTCGCGCTTTCCGGGCCGTACGAGCACGTCATCGTGCAGCCGCTGGGGGACCAGCGGCGCATCAGGGGCTTCTTCGCCGTCGGGTCGGACCGGCCGTTCTCGCCCGTCGGGCACACGGTCGTCAACACCGCGAACTCGCTGCTCACCCTCTCCCTCGAACAGGGCAGGGACCAGCTCGCCGCCGTGCGGCGGGTGCGTTCCGCGGTGCTGCGCCTGCTGCTGGCCGGGGACCGGCAGGCCGCCGAGGGGATCCTTGACGCGGTCGGCGGCGAGCTGCCCGCCGGGCCCGTCGTGGTGCTGGCCTGCGAGCCACGCGACGCCGAGGCGCTCCAGGACACGCTGCCGGGCTTCACGGCTCCCTGGGGAACGCGCGTGGTCGTCCTGGCCGCGTTGGAGGAGGCCGATCGCCTCGCCGAGATGGCCGCCGGGGCAGGGCGGGCGGGGGTGAGCGGGCCGGTCGAGCTGTCGGAGCTGGCCACCGGCCTCGACCAGGCCGAGCGTGCCCTCGCCTCGGCCGCTCCGGTCATGCGGTTCGCCGACCTCGCCGGTCAGGGGCTGCTGTCGCTGGTCGATCCGGCCGCGCTGTCGGCCTTCTCCACCTCGCTGCTCGCCCCGCTCAGGGAGTACGGCTCGCGCGCCGATCTGGTGGAGTCACTGCGGGCGTACCTCGCGTGCAACGGCCACTGGGACGCCGCCGCGCAGCGGCTCGGCATCCACCGGCACACCCTTCGCTACCGCATGCGGCGGGTAGGCGAACTGCTCGGACGCGACCTGGACGACCCGGCCTCACGTGCCGAGCTGTGGATGGCCCTGTCGGTGAGCGGCGCCACCGGCCCGCAGGGCCGCTAGAAGTTCACCGGGATGGAGTCCTTGCTCACCAGGTAACGGCTGATGGCGGCCAGGGTGACGGACAAGTAGACGCCGTCGTCCCTGAGATGGCCGGCGCGTTCGAGGCTGACGGCGCCCTGGGCCGCCGCCCACAGGCAGTCGGCGATCTTGCGGGGCTGGGTGGGCACCAGGTAGCCGGCGGAGATGCAGTCGGCGATGGCCCGGTCGAGGACGTTGACCGCGGCCCTCGCCAGCGTGCGTGCCCGCTCGCTCGGCTCGAAGCCCGGGATCGCCTTCTCGAACATCACGCTGTAGTAGCCGGGCTCGGCCAGGCAGGCCTCGCGGTACGCCGGGCCGAGGGAGGTGAGGTACTCCAGGGGGTCGGGGTGGCGGGGAACCGCCGCGAGCCTGCGCCGGAAGCGCTCGAAGCCCTCCAGGTACAGCGCCTCGGCCAGACCTTCCTTGTTGCCGAACGTGGTGTACACGACCGTGGTCGAGCAGCCCGCCTCGGCGGCGATGCGCCGCACGGTGAGGCTGTCGGGACCGTCGGTGAGGAGCAGGTCTCCCGCCACGTTGATGAGACGGGCGCGCAGTTCGTCCTGGGAGGTCTGGCTCCCCAACGCGTACGCCCCTTGGAGGCCAAGCGGCGCCGGCGAACCCATGAGCTACCTAGCCCCTTCTCCCCAAAGGATCCCACGCGGACCCGCATGGTGACTTAACCACGTGCGGAGTCCTTCAAACCGTCATGCGACAGAAAAGATCCTGAAATTGCGGCATGTCCGTTATGGAAAGGGGAAAATACGTTCCTTATGCGGAATGTAGCGGTCGGGGCCGCCGCTTGTCCGTACTGGAGTAGCGCCCCCGGCGACCTGGTGGCATACGGTCGGGGACATGGACGTACGCCCCTTCTGGCTCTCCGGTTCGCCCGCCACGGGCGACGCCGAGCTCACGGTGACCAACCCCCATGACGGCCGGGTCGTCGGCATCGCCTCCGTGCCGTCCCCCGATCAGGTGGAGCAGGCCGTGGCGGCCGCGCACGCGGTGCGCAAGGAGGCCGCCGCCCTGCCGATCCACGTGCGCGCGGAGGCGCTGGCCCACGTCTCGCGGCGACTGTCCGAGCGCGCCGAGGAGATCGCCCGGCTGATCAGCGCGGAGAACGGCAAGCCGATCTTCTGGGCGCGCGGCGAGGTCGGCCGCGCGGTCGCGACCTTCCGCTTCGCCGCCGAGGAGACCAGGCGCTTCAGCGGCGACGTCCAGCGGCTCGACACCGAGGCCCCCGCCGAGGGTCGCCTCGCCTACCTGTCGCGCCAGCCTTACGGGCCGGTGCTGGCCGTCACGCCCTTCAACTTCCCGCTCAACCTGGTGGCACACAAGGTCGCCCCGGCCATCGCGGTCGGCGCGCCGGTGATCGTCAAGCCCGCCCCCGCGACCCCGCTCTCGTCGCTGCTGCTCGGCGAGATCCTCGCCGAGACGGCCCTCCCCGCGGGCATGTTCTCAGTGCTGCCGGTGCCGAACGACCGCGCGGGCGCGCTGGTCGAGGACCCGCGTCTGCCGGTCGTGTCGTTCACCGGCTCCGGGCCCGTCGGGTACGCCATCAAGGACCAGGTGCCACGCAAGCACGTCACCCTGGAGCTCGGCGGCAACGCCGCCGCGGTCGTGCTCGCCGACGCCGACCTCGACTGGGCGGCCACGCGCATCGCGCTGTTCTCCAACTACCAGGCCGGTCAGAGCTGCATCGCCGTCCAGCGGGTGATCGTCGAGGAGTCCGTCGTCGAGGCGTTCACCTCCAAGCTCGTCGCCGCCGTCGAGAGCCTTGTCGTCGGCGACCCGGCCGACGACAAGACGCAGGTCGGGCCGCTGGTGTCGGTCGACGCCGCCGAGCGCGTGGAGCGGTGGGTGGCCGAGGCCGTGGCCGGCGGGGCCCGGTTGCTCGCCGGAGGCGGCAGGGACGGCGCCACCGTCGCGCCCACCGTGCTCGCGGAGGTGCCCGGCGACGCCAAGGTCATCCGCGAGGAGGTGTTCGGCCCGGTGCTGGTCATCCAGCCGGTCTCCTCGGTGGACGAGGCGTTCGCCGCCGTCAACGACTCCAAGTACGGACTGCAGGCCGGCGTGTTCACGCGCGACCTCGGCATCGCCTTCCGCGCCGGCAAGGAACTGGAGGTCGGCGGGGTCATCATCGGCGACGTGCCGTCGTACCGCGCCGACCAGATGCCCTACGGCGGCGTCAAGGAGTCGGGCATCGGCCGCGAGGGCCTGCGCTCGGCCATGGAGGACTTCACCTACGAGAAGGTCATGGTCCTCACCGGCCTGACCCTTTAGGAGGCCGTGGTCCCGGCCGGCCGTGGTCTTGGCCGGCCGGGCCGGGTCACGCGCGCTGGGCGAGGTCGAACAGCCGCCTGGCCTGGTCGCCGAAGTAGGGGCCGTACATCGTGCCGTCGTCGTCGCTGTACTTGAAGCTGCTGACCGACGTCACGACCCCCTGGCCGGTCTCGGGGTCGAAGGAGCTCAGCCACGGGCCGCCGCTCGACCCGGCCGTGAGGTCGCACCTCATGCCCTGGTCGCGGGTCTGGCCGTGCGGGTCGTGGTGGAGGTCGCCCGCGCAGTAGATCAGGTGCCTCCCGTCGTAGGGCGGGTCCGCGGGGAAGCCGAACCCGAAGGCGCGCCCGCCACGCGGCACACCGAACCCGATCTCCTGGCCGCCGACCGCCTCGTTCAGGTGGAGCCCGCCTGAGGGGTTGACCGCGATCATGCCCACGTCGTAGCTGTCGTCGCCGCTCTCTGACCAGGGCTCGGGGACGAGCATCCGCCGGGCCGTGAACACCCCGTACGGCTGCCGCCCCGGCTCGTAGGCCGGCACGAAGGTCCAGTTCTCGGCCCAGGGGCCCGAGCCGTCCTTAGCGCAGTGCCCGGCGGTGACGACGACGTCCAGGTTGCGGCTCCTGACAGAGCTCGCCGAGCAGACGTAGTCGAGGCCGCGCAGCGTGAGGAACACCCGGCCGGTGGTGCGTCTCACCGCGCCTCCGGCGGCCCATCGCGCGCCGCTGATGTTCACGCCGGGGGCGCTCGCGCCCGAGGCGGAGGAGGCCGGGACCGCCGAGGGCCGCCGGACGCCGGACGCCAGCTCGCCGATCTTCGCGACGGCGCTCGGCACCCCGGCGGGCAGCGCCCGCGCCATGCGCCGGGCGGTCCAGTAGCCGAGCACCCGGCGCTGCTCGGCCCCGCTGCGGGCGGCCACGTGCTGGACGACGCCGGTCGACGCGAGAGACGACGCGAGCGAGGTGAGTGACAGGGGAGACGGAGTCGCGTTCCTCGTGACGGCGTGGCCGGCTCCGCTGGGTGCCGCCGGGCCGGCGGGCAGGACGCCCGCCGGCCCGGCGAGCAGCGTCACGGCGGCGATCAGGGGGAGGATCGGGGTCATGGCTCCCGAGTTTGGACTACCGAACGTGCCCTTGCGGATACTTTCGGTAAATCAGGTGGCGTCCTGGTTCTGGGCGGAGGTGTAGACGGCCTGGGCCTCCGGACCGAAGTACGGCCCGAACATCCAGTACGGCGCGAAGTTGTACTTGAAGCTGTTCACCGAGTTCAGCGTCCCGAGGCCGGTGCTCCGGTTGAAGCTCGTGAACCAGCCGCCCCCGCTGGAGCCGCCGGTCATGTCGCAGCTGAGCCCCTGGTCGGTGGAGATCAGGTAGTCGTCGAACACCCTGCCGCCGCAGTAGATCAGCTTCGACCCGTCGTACGGGCTCGCGGCCGGGTACCCGAAGGCGTACATCTGCTGGCCGCGCGCCTGGTTGAAGGCGATGCCCTGGCCGCCCACGACGTCGACGAGGCGCTCGCCGTTCAGCGGGGCGACGACGGCCGCGGCCACGTCGTAGTTCATGTCCTCGCTGGTGTTCCACTGGGTCGTGGTGAGCAGGTTGGTGGCCACCCAGGTGCCGTACGGGCGGGCCCCGTCTCTGTAGCCGGGGACGAACACCCAGTTGGTGTGGAAGGTGCCGCCGAGCTTCACGCAGTGCCCGGCGGTGAGGACGACGCTCTTGTTGGCGCTGCTGACGGCGGTGCCCGAGCAGGAGGCGCCGCGTCCCTGGTAGGTGAAGAAGACGCGTCCCTCCGTCTTCACGATGGCGCCGCCCCCCGCCCAGGGGGCTCCCGTCGAGCGTGCGGCCATCACGGACACGGGGGTGGGCGAGGCGGACGGGGTCGCGGCCGGGGAGGGCGAGGCGCTGGGCGAGGCCGAGGTCACGGGCGGGGGCGGCGTGGTGGGCGTGACGGGCGCGGCCGGGGTGTCGGCGCGCTTCACGCTGTGGGAGCCGGGGGCCACGGAGCCGGCCCCGCCGCTCGGCGCGGTGGTCGTGCGCCCGCCACGCGACCTGACGAGGTCGAGCGGCCTGGCGGCGGCCATCTTCGCGGGGGTCCAGAACCGCTTCACGACGCCTTGCTCGGTCTTGCTGTCGGCGGCGTCGTGGACGACGGGCCGCGGGGCGGACGGCTTCGCGGCCTCGGCGATGGGGGCGTTCAGCAGGATCCCCGCCGCCGCCAGGGGTGATATGGCCAGGATCGGGATGAGACGTCGTGCCTTGCGATGCATGCGGTCCTCCGTGCTTTGTCGCGCTCGCCGGGCACGCGCCGGGGTCGTGCCCGTGGGGGCGGCGCGCTGGGTGCTTGCTCGTGCCCGGCTCCCGCTGTGATCGGGTGCCATGTCCTGACGCGGGAAGGTAGTAGGGCCGAATGCCGCATTTCTCGCGATTCACCGAGACCGGTATGGCGGGAATCGGGCATTCAGCTGCTGCTTTCTCACCCGTCGCTGTGGTGACGGAAATCGGACCGCCGGCGCGTGCGGGCACGTTGGCGGAGGCTCGGCGAGGGGAGCGTGCCGCCGCGATAATGGGGACATGCAGACCCCTCTCGCAGACCCGGCCGATCTGGCGGGCGCCGCCGGTCCCGCCGATCTCGTGGGCCCGGTGTCACTCCCCGGCCCGGACGAGCCGCGATCGATCGTCGTGCTCGGCTCCACCGGATCGGTGGGCACGCAGGCGCTCGACGTCATCGAGCGCGACCCTGGGCACTTCCGCGTCGCCGGGCTGGTGGCGGGCGGCGGGCAGGTCGACCTGCTCGCCCGTCAGGTCGAGCGGTTCCGCCCCGAGGTGGTGGCCGTCGCCGACGAGCGCGCCGTTCCCGCGCTGCGCGAGGCGATCGGGCCGGCGCGCATCCTCGCGGGTCCCGAGGGAGTGGCCGAGGCCGCCGCCTGGCCCTGCGACATCGTCCTCAACGGCATCACCGGAGCGGTCGGCCTCACCTCGACCCTCGCCGCGCTGGAGGCCGGGCGGGTGCTGGCGCTGGCCAACAAGGAGTCGCTCATCATCGGCGGCCCGCTGGTGAAGCGGCTGGCGGGTCCGGGCCAGATCCTGCCGGTCGACTCCGAGCACTCGGCGCTCGCGCAGTGCCTGTGGGCCGCCGGGCCGTCCGGGTACGACCCGGAGGTGGTGCGGCGGCTCGTCGTCACGGCGAGCGGCGGGCCCTTCCGCGGCCGCAGGCGGGCCGAGCTGACGGAGGTCACCCCCGAGCAGGCGCTGAAGCATCCCACCTGGGACATGGGCACGGTGATCACGCTCAACTCGGCGACGCTGGTCAACAAGGGTCTGGAGGTCATCGAGGCGAGCCTGCTGTTCGACATCCCCTTCGAGCGGATCACGGTGGTCGTCCACCCGCAGTCCGTCATCCACTCGATGGTGGAGTTCGTGGACGGCTCGACCATCGCGCAGGCCAGCCCGCCCGACATGCGGCTGCCGATCTCGCTCACTCTGGGGTGGCCGTCCCGGGTCCCCGGCGCGGCCAAGGCCGTCGACTGGACCACCGCCCACACCTGGACCTTCGAGCCCCTCGACGAGGAGGCGTTCCCGGCGGTGGCGCTGGCGCGGCACGTCGGCTCCCAGGGCGGCACGGCTCCGGCCGTCTACAACGCGGCCAACGAGGTCTGCGTGGAGGCCTTCCTGGCGGGGAAGCTGCCGTTCCTCGGCATCGTGGACACGATCGCGGCGGTCGTCGGGGAGCACGCCGTGTCGCCGGCCGGTTCGGTGGCCGAGGTGCTCGACGCGGACGCCTGGGCCCGTGCCAGGGCCCGGGAGCTGACGGCCGGGTAGCCTGGCCGGGTACGACGGCCGGGCGGACGGAGGGACGGCCGGGCGGAGGGGCGGCGGCCGGGTGAGCTGGGCAAGTTGGGCACCAGCTTCCAATGCTCCGGTAAGCGGCTTTCTCGACATCCGTAACTCGCTGGTCGGCCGGGGTACCTAAACTGGGTAGGTCTTAGCGCGTCGCCGACCACCAAGGTGCTGGAAAATATGACATCTGTTGATCTGGGGATTCCCTCGGTACGGAGCAAGCCGATCGCCGAGCGGCGGATGTCGCGGCAGATCATGGTCGGTTCGGTCCCGGTGGGCGGGGACGCGCCCGTCTCGGTCCAGTCGATGACCACGACGCTCACCTCCGACGTGAACGCGACGCTCCAGCAGATCGCGGAGCTGACGGCGTCGGGCTGCCAGATCGTCCGGGTGGCGGTGCCCTCGCAGGACGACGCCGACGCGCTGCCGGCCATCGCCCGCAAGTCGCAGATCCCGGTGATCGCCGACATCCACTTCCAGCCGAAGTACGTCTTCGCGGCGATCGAGGCCGGCTGCGCGGCCGTCCGCGTGAACCCCGGCAACATCAAGAAGTTCGACGACAAGGTCGGCGAGATCGCCAGGGCCGCGGCCGACACCGGCACCCCCATCCGCATCGGTGTGAACGCCGGCTCCCTGGACCCCCGCCTTCTGGCCAAGTACGGCAAGGCGACGCCCGAGGCGCTGGTCGAGTCGGCGCTGTGGGAGTGCTCGCTGTTCGAGGAGCACGGCTTCCGCGACATCAAGATCTCGGTGAAGCACCACGACCCGGTCGTCATGATCCAGGCGTACCGCCAGCTCGCCGCGCAGTGCGACTACCCTCTTCACCTCGGCGTCACCGAGGCCGGCCCGGCGTTCCAGGGCACGATCAAGTCGGCGGTGGCGTTCGGGGCCCTGCTGGCCGAGGGCATCGGAGACACGATCCGCGTCTCGCTGTCCGCGCCTCCGGTCGAGGAGGTCAAGGTCGGCATCGGCATCCTGGAGTCCCTCAACCTCCGCAAGCGCGGGCTGGAGATCGTGTCCTGCCCGTCGTGCGGGCGGGCCCAGGTCGACGTGTACACCCTGGCCGAGCAGGTGCACGCGGGGCTCGACGGCCTCAAGGTGCCCCTGCGGGTCGCCGTGATGGGCTGCGTCGTGAACGGCCCCGGTGAGGCCCGCGAGGCCGACCTGGGCGTCGCCTCCGGCAACGGCAAGGGCCAGATCTTCGTCAAGGGCGAGGTCGTCAAGACCGTCCCTGAGTCCCGGATCGTGGAGACCCTCATCGAGGAGGCCCTGCGCCTGGCCGAGGAGATGGGCGTGGACGTCGACCTCGACGACGACGAGGACGCTCCCGGCCCGGAGGTCTTCGTCCGCTGACTCCGCCGGTCCCCGGGCCGGATGCTGCGAGGAGCGTCTCGCCCGGCAGGGGAGGGAGTGCTCTTCCTGGGCGGGGACGTGTGGGTGTATGCAGGAAGAGTGCCATTTCGGCAGAGCCTGTCGGATCTTCACCGGTCGCGGTGGCCCGGTAACGCGCTGGTGGCGATACCTCTCGCGCTGATCGCGGCGATCACCCTCGCCGACGTCATCACCCCGCGAGAGATCACGCTGAGTCCTCTTCTGGTCACGGCTCCCGCGATCACGGCCTCGTTCGCGGGTCCCTGGCTCACCGGCCTGGTGAGCGTCGTCACCATCGCGGACGAGGTGCTGCTCGGCCTGCGCAATGAGATGCTGGCCACGCGGCCCATGCAGACGCAGTTGGCGGCCCTGGTCGTGGTCTCGGCGTTCCTTGTGATCTTCTCCTTCGTGCGCGACCGGCACCAGGAGGAGCTGATCCGGGTGCGCTCGGTCTCGGAGGCCGCGCAGCGGGCCCTGCTGCGGCCCCTGCCCGCGGGTCTCGGGCCGCTCCGGCTCGCCTCGGTGTACCTGGCGGCCGAGGAGGAGGCGCAGATCGGCGGCGACCTGTACGCCGCCGCCCGTACACCGACGGGGGCCCGCGTCGTCATCGGGGACGTGAGGGGCAAGGGCCTTCCCTCGGTGTCGGACGCCGCCCTGCTCCTCGGCGCGTTCCGGGAGGCCGCCCGCCGCCACGCGACCCTGCCCGACGTCGTGCTCCACCTGGACGAGAGCGTGCGGGCGGATCTCGAGGAGCACGCGGAGGAGTTCGCGGACGCCTGCGAGAACTTCATCACGGCGGCGGTGCTGGACATCCCGGACGACCGGCAGGTGGTCGAGGTGATCGACTGCGGGCACCCCCCGCCTCTGCTGCTGCGCGACCGTCAGGTCATGACCCTTCAGGTCGCCCAGCCCGCGCCCCCGCTGGGCCTCGGGGAGCTCTCCCAACCCGGTTACCACGTCCAGACGTTCGACTTCAGGGCCGGTGACACCCTGCTGCTGTACACCGACGGCGTCATCGAGGCCCGCGGCGACGCCGGCGTCTTCTACCCGCTGGCCGAGCGGGTGACGGCGTGGCCGGGGGACGGCCCGGAGACGCTGGTCGAGCACGTGCGCGACGACCTTCTCGCCTACGTCGGCGGGCGGCTCGGCGACGACGCCGCCATGGTCGCGATCCAGCGCCTGCCCGAACGAGAGCCCGGGTGAACCCGTCCTGAAGCGCTGATCATCATGATCCCTGCGACGGATCTCCCGGTCCCACGTTCCGCAATCGGCCGACTACGGATCGGTAAACATTGGGCCGGGTCACCGGTGGCCGTACGCTCTGATCCGGAAGCATCACCCTCTGCCACAAGAGCAGAGGGAGTGACGTGTGAAGCGGGTCTTCGGCGTAGCGGCGATTATGACGGTGCTGGTCACCGGGCTGACAGGAGGGACCAGTGGGGCGTCGGCGGCTCCACGTGCCGGCGTGGCCTGGGGGCCCTGCCAGGGGCCGAGATCGGTGGTGGAGGTCGAGTGCGCGTCCGTGAGGGTGCCCCTCGACTACGCGAAGCCGGGTGGGCCGACCATCGGGCTGGCGCTCAACCGCATCAAGGGGTCGGCCTCTCATGGGCACGTGCTCCTGGTGAACCCCGGCGGGCCTGGGGCGTCGGGCGTGGGCCTGTCGCGGTACGTCGCCGCCGCGCTGCCCAAGGACGTCTCGGCTCGCTACGACGTGATCGGGTTCGACCCGCGGGGCGTGGGGAGCAGTGAGCCGGCGCTGACCTGCGCCGACCCCAAGGAGCACTTCGCGGCTCCCCGCGTCGACCAGGTGCCGAGCAACGACGCGGCGGAGTCCGCGCTGCTCTCGCGGGCCAAGCAGTACGCCGAGGCGTGCGGCAGCCGCTGGTCGTGGCTGCTCCCGCACCTCACCACCGAGAACTCCGCCCGCGACATGGACATGATCAGGCAGGCGCTCGGGCAGCAGAAGCTCAGCTACCTCGGCTACTCGTACGGGACCTACCTCGGCGCCGTCTACGCGACGCTGTTCCCGAACCGGGTGAGGCGGCTGGTGCTGGACAGCGTGGTGGACCCCGAGGGTGTCTGGTACGACTCCAACATCGCCCAGGACTACGCCTTCGACCGGCGGCACCGTGACTTCCTCGACTGGGTGTCCCGGCACAACGACGTCTACCACCTCGGCCGCACCGCGACCGAGGTCTCGGCGGCGTGGTACGCCATGCGCGCGCACCTCGGCGCGCGACCGGCGGGCGGGCTCGTCGGGCCGAGCGAGCTGGACGACATCTTCACCGTGGGCGGGTACACCAACGCCGTCTGGCCGCAGTTCGCCGGCGCGTTCGCCGGCTACGTCAAGAAGGGGAAGCCCGAGGGCCTGGTGGCCGCGTACAACCAGCACGTCGACCACGACGCGGCCGCGGAGAACAACTACGCGGTCTACCTCGCGGTCCAGTGCCGCGACGCCGAGTGGCCGCGCGACTGGTCGCGCTGGTGGTCCGACACGCTCAAGGTGAACGCCAAGGCGCCGTTCATGGCCTGGTCGAACGCCTGGTACAACGCTCCCTGCGCCTTCTGGCCGGAGAAGGGCGGGACGCCGGTCCGCGTGGGCGGCGTCGCCCACCTGCCCTCGGTCCTGCTCATCCAGTCGAGGCAGGACGCGGCCACGCCGTACCCCGGAGCGCTGCGCGTGCGCGGCCGGTTCCCGAGCTCGCGGCTGGTCGTCGAGGCCGGGGGCAACCACGGGGTGTCCCTGGGGGGCAACACCTGCGTCGATCGCTACCTCGCCGCGTACCTGCGGGACGGAAGCGTTCCCGGCGGTGCGGCGCAGGCTCCCGGGCACCAGCCCGACGCCACCTGCCCGACCGGGCCCGAGCCCCGGCCGATCGTCCCGATGTCGGCGGGGCCCGGCCACCTTAGGCTGACGAAGGTGATTCTCGGCCAGTAGGGTCGGTTCGTTCCAAAATCGGGGCGGTCGCGTAGGCTAAGCCCGTGATGCTGCGAACATCGGCGTCGCGCGTGCTCGACGATCAGGACCGCGAAGAGGTGCTCTCGATACTCGACGCGGACCCCGTCGCCAACGTCTTCGTCGCCTCCCGGGTCCGGTCCGTCGGGCTGAGCCCGGCCCGGCTCGGCGGACAGATGTGGGGATTCGGCCCGCGCGGCGGGCTGACCTCACTGTGCTACGCCGGGGCCAACCTGGTCCCGGTCAACGCCGGGCCCGAGGCCGTGCAGGCCTTCGCGGACCGTGCCCGCAGGCAGGGCCGCCGCTGCTCGTCGATCGTCGGCCCGGCCGACGCCGTCGAGAAGATCTGGGAGCGGCTGGAGCCCTACTGGGGACCGGCACGGGCCATCCGCTGGGCCCAGCCGGTCATGTCCACCTCCTCGCGGTCGCCCGTCCCCCCCGATCCACTCGTACGTCAGGTACGCCCGGATGAATTCGCCACGCTGCTCCCCGCATGCGTGGCGATGTTCACCGAGGAGGTCGGCGTCTCCCCGGATCTCGGGGACGGCGGCGCGCTCTACCGGTCGCGGGTCGCCGAGTTGATCCGCATCGGCCGCTCGTTCGCCCGCATCGAGGACGGCCAGGTCGTCTTCAAGGCGGAGGTCGGGGCGGTGACCCCCCAGGTCTGCCAGATCCAGGGCGTGTGGGTGCATCCGGACCGGCGCGGGCGTGGCCACGCCGTGGCGGGCATGGCCGCGGTCGTCGACCAGACCCTGCGGCATTTCGCGCCGACGGTGACGCTGTACGTCAACGACTTCAACGTCCCGGCGCGGGCGGCGTACCGCAGGGTGGGCTTCAAAGAGGTCGACACGTTCATGTCCGTGCTGTTCTGATCCTGTGCTGATCTCGCGCTCCTGGGCGTCGGTACCCTGGGCGAGTGCTCGAACAGGTGACCGCGACGCGCTATGTGACCCCGCTCCGGGAGGGCGGGTCGCTGCCGGGCGTCGTCGAAGCAGATGACCTTGGTACCTATGTCGTGAAATTTCGTGGTGCGGGGCAGGGGCGGCGGGTGCTCGTCGCCGAGATCATCTGTGCCGAGCTGGCGCGCGGGCTCGACCTGCGCACCCCCGACCTGAGGATCGTCGATCTGGACCCGCAGATCGGGGCAAGGGAGCCCGATCAGGAGATCCAGGACCTCCTCAACGCCAGCGAGGGGCACAACCTCGGGGTCGACTTCCTCCCCGGCGCGCTCGGCTTCGACCCGCTCGCCTGGACCCCCGACGCCGCCTTCGCCTCGCGGGTGCTCTGGTTCGACGCGCTCATCCACAACGTGGACCGCAGCTGGCGCAACCCGAACCTGCTGGTCTGGCACGGCGACACCTGGCTGATCGACCACGGCGCCGCCCTGTGGTTCCACCACAACTGGCGCACGGCCGACCCGCAGCGCCCCTTCGACGCCCGCGATCACGTGCTGGCGCCGTTCGCGACGCGCATCGAGGAGGCCGACGCCGAGCTTCCCGGCCGGATCACCGAGGACCTGCTCCGTACGGTCGTGGACCTCGTCCCCGGCGAGTGGCTCGACGGCGAGCCGGGCTTCGAGGACGCGGCGGCCGTGCGCCGGGCGTACGTCGACCATCTGCTGGCCCGCGCCCACGGCCCGCGTGCCTGGCTCCCGGCGGTGGCGCGATGAGCGAGCTGTACGTCTACGAGTACGCGGTGATCCGCGTCGTGCCGTGCGTGGTCAGAGGCGAGCTGATCAACGCCGGTGTGATCGTCTACTCCCAGCCGTGCGGCTACCTGTGCGCCCGTACGGATTTGGACGAGGCCCGGCTGCGCGCCCTGGACGACAGCGTGGACCTCGGGGGGCTGCGGCGGGCGCTGGCCGCGTACGAGCGGGCGTGCTCGGAGGACGCGGGACCGCTGCGCGGGGAGCCGCTCGGCAGCCGGTTCCGCTGGCTCACCGCGCCTCGCAGCACGATCGTCCAGACGGGGCCCGTCCACGCGGGACTGACCGCCGATCCGGCCGCCGAGCTGGAGGCCCTGCTCGACCGGCTCGTCCGCAGGGTCACATCCGCGCGATGATCTCCTCCGCGAATCGCTCCATGGTCGCGATCTTGAGGTCGAGGGTGCCCTCGCCGTGCTCGGCCTTCTCCTCGGGGGTGGCGAGCCACCACGGGGCGGCCAGGGTGCCGGTGACGCCCTTCCCGGCGATCCTGCGGTAGGTCTCCGGGTCGGGCATGACGCCGAGCGCCGCGATGATCTCCAGGTCGTCCTCCGGCCTGCCGTACTCCTTCAGATACGTGCGGAGATGGGCGAGCACGACGTCCAGCTCGGCCTCGGAGTACACGCGGTTGCCGATCCAGCCGTCCCCGGCGCGGGCCGCCCGGCGCAGCGCGGCCTCGCTGTCACCGCCGACCAGGAACGGCACCGGGCGCGAGGGCACCGGCGCGATCGACAGCGGGCCGAAGTCGTAGTGCGCGCCGTGGTGCTCCACGGTGCCGCCGGTCCAGAGCTCGCGCAGGACCGGGATCATCTCGTCCAGCCGCCTGCCACGGGTGTGGAAGTCCTGCCCGGTCTGCAGGAACTCGTCCTCGCACCAGCCGACCCCCACGCCGAACGAGACCCGGTCGCGGGAGAGCACGGCGGCGGTGGAGACCTGCTTGGCGACGGTGAACAGGTCGCGGGCGGGCGCGATGTAGACGTTGGGGGCGAAGCGCAGGCGCTCGGTGACGGCGGCCATCGCCCCGATGGTGACCCAGACGTCGGGCCAGTGCGTCGCGGCGTTCCAGCGCGGCGCGCCGCTTCGCGAGTAGGGGTAGGGCGAGCGGTAGTCGGCGAAGAAGATGTGGTCGGAAAGGGTGAGGGTGTCGATGCCGCACCGTTCGGACGCCTTGGCCAGCTCGATGAACTGGTCGGTGTCGGTGAACGACGCACCCAGCCAGAAGCGCATGCGGTCCCGTTCTCAGCCGGTGAACTCGGGGATGACCTTGGTCGCGAACATCTCCAGGTTGCGCTTGACCGTGTCGAGCGGGAGCACCCCCTGCTGGCCCTGCATGAACAGGCCGAACCACTCCAGGTCGGGCATGCGGTCGAGCATGCGCTGGATGCCGCGCTTGACGTCGTCGGGTGTGCCGAGCAGGGCCAGTTCGACCTCGTTCATGCGCTTGTAGTCGCCCTTCTCCGGGGAGATGGGCTTGTGCCGGTCGTCCTCCTGCTTGCGCAGGACCTCCAGGTAGCCGAAGGGCCCGAAGAAGGCGGCGAAGTCCTTCTGCATCGGGCCGTACGTGGCGATGGCCTCCGCACGGGTGTCGGCCATGCCGACGACCTTCAGGATGCCGGTGTGCTCGCCCAGCTTGTAGTCGCGCCCGCACTTGGCCGATTCCTCCTGGTAGAGCTTGGCCTTGGCGGCGTGCTCGTCGGGGTTCGGGGTGAACATCCACGGCAGGATGTTCTCCTGCGCGGCCCTGATCACCGACCGGTCGCTGATCGTGAACGGCTGCCACAGCTCGGGATAGGGGTCCTGGTACGGCCGGGGGCTCACCGAGACCGCCTGGAGCTTGCCGTCCTCGGACACCTCGCCGGGGGCGCCGAAGGTCTTGGTCCACTCCAGCGCGGGCCAGCCCTCGATGCCGTCGTAGGGCGAGGGCACCTCGTAGTCGAGCGTCTCGCTCTTGTAGCGCAGGGTCTCCTGCGTCCACGCCAGCTTCATGATGTGCAGGATCTCGCCGAACACGTCGAAGTTGCGGTTGTCCGACGCCGAGCCGTCCGACCGGGCCGCCGAGGCGTGCCAGCGCTGGCCGAGGACGTTCATCCACCGGTTCTGGTAACCGCGCGCCACGCCGAGCCGGAGGCGTCCCTTGCAGAACTGGTCGAGCAGCGCGACGTCCTCCGCGGCCCGGATGGGGTCCCAGGCGGGCAGCACGAGGCCGAGGGGCGCCAGCAGGATGCGCTCGGTGCGCGCCGCGAGGTCGGTGAGGACCATCAGCGGGTTGACCGAGAACTCGAAGCCCTCCGAATGGAAGTGGTGCTCGGTCATCATGAGGGCGTCGAAGCCGATCTGGTCGGCGTGGACGGCGATCTCGCGGACCTCGTGCAGCAGCTTCTGGTACGACTCGGTGTCCCGGCCGATCGGGCGCCTGGCCCGGGCGTTCTCCTCCTGGCTGTACCCGGAGCCGGGGATCTGCGGGTTGAGCATTATGGAAAATTTCACGGCAAACGTCTCCTCATGCGCGAGCGCCGGCGAGCGCCTTCAGCCAGTTGTTGACGACGAGGAGGAACTCCGCCGGGCGTTCCTCGTGCAGCCGGTGGCCGCTGCCCTCCCAGACCACGGTCCGCGAGCGGGGGTCCTTGAACAGGCCCGACTCCCAGGCGGCCTGACGGGGGTCGAACCAGAAGCTCAGCACCGGGCGGTCCCTGCGTGCCAGGTAGCCGTCGGAGCCGGGCCGCACCCCGATCGCGCCGGGCACCGCGAACATCGCCTCGAACGCCTCCACGAGCACGTGGGGCGGAGTGGCGAGCGTGCGCCTGCGGTGCCACTCCCTGATGAGCGGGGGAGTGGCGGGCGTGTACGACCACCGGTCGATCTCGACGGCCACGGCGCCGGTGTCCCCGTCGCGCAGGGCCGCCACCATGGCGGGGAAGCCCGAGGCGAGCGGTTCGGCGAAGCCGTACCCGGGATCGACCGTCACCAGCGCGCGCACCGCCTCGGGATGCTCGACGGCCAGATGGGAGACCACCTGGCCGCCCATGGAGTGGCCGACGGCCACGACCGGGCCCGTGCCGAGCCCGGTGAGCAACTCGGCGAGGTCGGCGGCCATCCGGCGCGGGGTGTTGCCGGTGTCGCGGGAGGAGGAGTATCCATGGCCTCGGAGGTCGACGGCGATGACGCGGTGCCGCTCACGGAGCTTCGGGATGTGATGTGACCATTCATGGGAGTCCGACCCCCATCCGTGGACGAGCAGCAGCACCGAGCCGTGACTCGCGCGATCGGTGTCACCCGGGTCGCTCGTGTCATCCGTATCATCCGTATCATCCGTATAGAACAGCCGCACGCCGTCGACATCGGCGAATGCCATTTGAGCGCCCTTCCTATGAGGACTTCCCGCCAGGCAAGCTACCCTAGGAATGCTAACCGAGCAATCGCTTGTTTAACCACGCGGGGTTCGTCACAGGGTTCTTGAGGGAGAGGACGGCGTCATGCGGCTGGGCGTCACGATGTTCACCACCGATCAGGCCATGCCCGTCGCCGAGTTGGCACGAGCGGCCGAGGAGCGGGGTTTCTCCTCGCTGTACGTGCCCGAGCACACCCACATCCCCATCTCCCGCAGGACCCCGCCCGCCTCCGGGCAGGACGTGCTGCCCGAGGAGTACAAGCGGACCCTCGACCCGCTGGTGGCCCTCGCGTACGCGGCGGCCGTGACCGAGCGCCTCACCGTCGGCACGGGCATCATGCTCGCGGCGCAGCGCGATCCCCTCGTCACGGCAAAGGCCGTCGCCACCCTCGACCACCTGTCGGGTGGGCGCTTCGTCCTCGGTGTCGGTTTCGGCTGGAACGTCGAGGAGATGGAGGACCACGGCGTGTCGTACGGCTCGCGCCGTGACGTCGCCCGTGAGCACGTACTGGCCATGAAGGAGCTGTGGAGCCGGGAGGTCGCCGGCTTCGAGGGACGGCACGTGCGCTTCGAGCCGTCCTGGTCGTGGCCGAAGCCGGTCGGCGGGCCACCGGTCTACATCGGGGGCGCGGCGGGCCCGAAGATGTTCGCGCACGTCGCGGAGTACGCCGACGGCTGGATACCGATAGGCGGCAAGGGCGTGAAGGACGCGCTCCCGGCCCTTCGCGAGGCGTACGAGAAGGCCGGAAGGGACCCTGCGACGGTCAGGGTGATCCCGTTCGGGACCGTGCCGAGCCAGGGGAAGCTCGACTACTACGCCGGGCTCGGCATCGAGGAGGTCGTGTGCAGCCTCCCGGCCGCCTCCGCCGACACCGTGCTGCCGATGCTCGACGGCTACTCCTCCTTGCTCTGAGCCCGGGGCACCCACCACATCTGACCGCTCGCGATCTCGTGGTACACGTCGAGCAGGTCCTTCTGGGTGGTCACGCTCCGCGACTCGGCGGCGGCCCAGGTGTACACCCCGCGCGACATGGTCGAGGTCTCCTGCCGCACGCGCAGCGCGTAGACGCGGGCCCGGACCTCGTGCACCTTGTGGTCGCCCGGGTCGGCCTGCATCGCCAGCTCGGCCAGCTGGCACGCCAGCCGCAGGTCCCCGTCCGCCGCCGCGGTGGCGGCGCGCGCGGCGAGCACCGGGGCGCCCCCGGCGAGCTCGGCTAGGGCCGAGGCCAGCACCTCGTCGGGCGCCGGCTTGAGGTGCGCGGGGTTCCCGTCGTGCCAGCCGCCGTACAGCCGCCAGATGTTGCGCACGACGAACTCCGGCTCGTCGTAGTGCGGCTGAAGGTAGGGACGGTCCGCCAGCGCCTCGGGCGGTTTCACGGTGTGGATGATCTCGTCGAGGCGGGCGCCGGCGTTCATCATCTCCAGCGTCTGCTCGACCAGACTGTCCAGGTAGTCCGCCGTGTCGGTCAGCGCCTGCCGTACCCTGCCCGCCCCGGCGATGGGCAGGCCGTGGCCGGGCAGCAGCACCTCCGCGTCCAGGGCGGCCATCTTCCGCAGCGCGACCGCCCACTCGTCGGGGTACCGCTGCACCTTCTGCGGGTTGCCCGCGTTCGGGGTGACCCAGATGAACAGGTCGCCGGTCAGCAGCACCCCGCGCTCCGGCAGGAACGCCCAGGTGGCGTCGTCGGTCTCCCCGCGCGCGTGGTGCATCTCGAACGTGACGTCGCCGAGCGAGACCCGTATCTCGTCGCGGTAGGTCAGGTCGGGCTGCCGGTAGGCCGTCGGCCAGGTCATCTGGGTGAAGCCGAACTGCCGCTGGTTGATCACCGTGTTGTGGCCGGCCGTCCTGGCGTACCGGGTGAACCGGGCGGCGACGTTCTCGTGCGCGATGACGCTCGGGCGGGGACCGTCCTCCGCGTCGAAGGGATCCATGCCCGCGACGTGGTCGAAGTGCCCGTGGGAGAAGACGGCGTAGCGGACTGGCTCATCCGACCAGGCCCTCATGGCCGCGTGCATGTTCCGCGCGTCCACGTTGTTGCCGGTGTCGAACAGAGCCAGGCCGCCATCGCCCCGGATGCCGTAGACGTTGCCGAACGCGGGCCACATGACCACGCGATCGGCCACCTCCTGCACCCCCCTCGAGCGCAGGTCCCGCAGCGGCACCTCCTGCGGCGTCACCGACCCGCCCCAAACACTGTCCGCATGGTCGAGGATCGGTGTTGTCATGGTCCAAGCCTGTCGCGGACACCCCGCCGGCAGCAGTAGGGAGCTCCCTACACCTTGGATCTTTACCGTTCATCGACGGTCTCGTGAGCCGGGGACCTCCAGGCGGCGCTGCGGTGGATGAGTCTTTTGCGGAACGTGCGATTCCTCAAGGGGCGGAAGACTGAGAACCGGCTTGTCGCGCGGAGGGGGGAGGTGCTGGAATCCCACAGTGACCAACCCCTCGGCGGGAGAAGAATTCGCCGCCCTGCTCGCCCGGGTCAGTGCCGATCCCGCCGTCGCCGGGGCCGTACTCAGTGGGTCGCAGGCGCGGCAGGGCATGGCCACGCATCGGTCCGACTATGACGTCTATCTGATCACCGCTGATGGCGGCGCGGCCACCCAAGAGCGCCGTGATTCCCGGTTGGACGTCGTGGTCATGTCCCTGGAGGAGTTTCGCACGCATGCCATGCCAGGCTCCGGATGGGAGTGGAACAGGTACTCCTTCACCCATGCCCGCGTACTCAAAGACCGGGCGGACGGTCTCATCGGGGAACTGGTGTCCGTCAAGGGAAGCCTGTCACCCGAGGAGGCCCACCAGACGGCCGCCGCCTCCCTCGGCGCCTTCGTCAACGCCGCCTACCGCTGGCTGAAGAACCACCGGGACGGACGCGCGACCGAGGCCCGCCTGGACGCCGCGGAGAGCATTCCTTATTTGCTCACCTGTGTGTTCGCCCTCCATCGCCGGGTCCGCCCCTATAACAAGTACCTGGGCTGGGAACTGCGGCACCATCCTCTCGGCCCCCTTCCGTGGAGCCACGACGAGCTGCTGCCACTTCTCGAAGCGGTCCTGTCGCACGCCAGCCCGCAGGCCGCCCGCCGGCTCTTCCTCGACCTGGAACCGCTCGCGCGTGCGGCAGGTCACGGCTCGGAGCTGGACGCCTGGGGAGAGGACCTCCACCTCCTGCGATAGCCCGGAGCCCCCGAGTACAGGAGCACCCGAATACAGGAGCCCCCGAATAAGAGCAGTCAGACCTCGCCGCGTTCGTATGCCAGGGCCAGCTCGACGCGGGAGCGCAGGCCGGTCTTCGCGTACACGCGGGACAGGTAGACCTCCACCGTCTTGCGGCTGTAGTGGAGTTCGTCGGCGATCTGGGGGTTGGAGAGGCCGGTCGCGACCAGTTCGATGACGCGTCGTTCGACCGGGGTGAGCGCGGCGGCGGGGGCCGGGGCGAGACCGGCGTCCCTGAGGCGGCGGGCCGTCCGCTCACGCCACGGCGCCGCGCCGAGGTCGGTGAAGATCCCGTGCGCCCGTACGAGCTGGGCGCCGTCGCCGAGGGCTCCGAGGACGAGGCGTGCGCGGGCCTCCTCGAACCTCAGGCCGTCCGCCCTGGCCGCCTCCAGAACGGCCTCGGCCATCTCGACATCCTTGAAGACCGCCGCCGACGCCAGCTCGGAGATCATACGCGCCCGGGGCGTGCCGGTCCTGACGACGTCCGCCAGGGCGATGGCCGCCTCGCGGGCCGCGTCCAGCTCTCGCGCCGTGCTGTGCATGAGCACGCGGACGCCGAGCGCGCGGTGCAGGACGTCCGGCGGTCCGCTCGCGACCGCCTCATTGAGGAGCCGGGCGGCCGTCGTACGGTCTCCGAGGCCCAGCACCCGCCTGGCCTTGAACACGGCCCGCAGCGACAGGTGCTGCGGGCATTTCGGCGGGGGGTCGGCGAGGAGCGGCTCGGCCTCGTCGTACCTGCCTTGGTCGAGCAGGATGTCGAGCTCGATGTTGCGCAGCAGCGCCACGTTCTCCCAGAGTCCGGCGTCGGTGAGGGTGACCGCGTCGGACCGGATGTCACGCAGGGCGTGCTCCCACTCGCCGCCGAGCCGCCTTACCACGGCCATCGTGCGGGCGTGCTGGCCCGCGATGTCGTGCCAGCCGAGCCCTCTGTAGATCTGCCCGGCCTGGGCGAGCAGGTCCAGCGTACGGGTGCGCGCGCCGCCGCTGGCGAGGATGTGGGCCGCCGACTCCAGGGCGGCCAGCCGGCCCGCGGGCGGAAGCGCGGCCGAGGCCGACAGGAGGGTGTCCAGCGCGCGTTCGGTCTCCTCCCACCGGCCCTTGATGATCGCGTCGCCGGCGAGGGCGCTGAGGGTGATCACCAGGTCCTCCGGAGGACACCGCGGCACGGCCTCCCATGCCCGTTCCACGAGGCCGGCCGAGTCCAGGCCGAGCTGGGTGCTCACCACGGCCTGCTGGGCGAGCAGGGCGGCCGGGTTGTCGGCGAAGGGGAGCCGCTCGGCGGCGATCGACAGGGCCACGTCGTACTGGCCCATGGCACGGGCGGCGTTGAACGTCGTCTGCGCCATGCGCGTGTGACGGCGTCCTGGGGGCAGAACCGCGAGGGCCGCCCGCCCGGCGCGCAGCGCGTCCACGGGGCGGGAGCCCTTCCAGTACGACAGCGCCTGCCTGGCCAGCAGAACGCCGCGCTCGCCGGGCGGCGCCAGCTCGGCGGCCCTGCCGTACCAGTGGCCGGCGGAGAGCGGAGCGGTCCAGCGGGTCAGCTCGGCGGCGCGGAGCATGGCGGGCAGCGCCTGGGCGCTCGTGCCGCCCTCGGCGAGGTGGGTGGCCCACTCCAGGACCCGGCGCGTCCCGCTGAGACCCTGCCGGTGGAGCAGCTCGGCGATGCGGGTGTGGACCCGGCGCCGTTCGGCCGGGCCGAGGTCGGCGTAGAGGGCCTCGGCGACCAGCGGGTGGGCGAACTCGTACGTGCCCTCGCCGGCACCCACGACCAGGCCGTCCCTCACCAGCCCGTCGAACGCGCGCTCCGCCTCGGCGGCGTCGAGGCCGGCGACCTCGGCCAGCGCGTCCAGGTCGGCCATGCCGGCCGGACGGGTGCGGCGCAGAGCGGCGAGCACCTTGGCGAGGTTCCGGCCGCCCTGGTCGCGCTGGAACAGGCGGCCGAGTATCGCGCCCCTGCGCGGTCCCGGGTAGGCCGACTGGACCGCGCCGCCGTGTACGAGCGTCAGCACCGCCTCGCGGACGAACCACGGGTTGCCCCGGCTCTCGTCGTGGACGTGGCGCAGGATCGACTCGCTAGGGGTACGGCCGAGCAGGCTGGTCACCAGCGCGGTGACCTCGTCGAGTGACAGCGGGCTGAGCCGGACGGCCAGGTCGGCGTCCATCGCGGGCAGGCGTCTCGCCGTACCGGCGACGGCCAGGCCCCGTACCCGGCGGGGGAGGTAGGAGAGCACGCCGAGGGTGTCGGCGTCGGCCAGGTGCAGGTCGTCGACGGCGAGGAACGTACGGCCCGGCAGCCCCTCCAGCAGGTTGGCGGTGCGCACGACGGGGGCGGCGCCGGTGATGCCGAGCGCCGCCTGGTCGATGGCGTCCAGCAACTCCTTGAGCGGCTCGCGCGCGGCCGGGTCGGCGTGGAGGGGGCCGAGGGCGTCGGCGAGCGAGGCGTAGGCGAGGCCGCTTCCGAAGTCGCGCGCCTGGCCGTGGAGCACGCGGTAGCCCATGGACCTG
Organism: Sphaerisporangium sp. NPDC049003; assembly: GCF_043197795.1. Classification (NCBI taxonomy): domain Bacteria; kingdom Bacillati; phylum Actinomycetota; class Actinomycetes; order Streptosporangiales; family Streptosporangiaceae; genus Sphaerisporangium; species Sphaerisporangium sp. NPDC049003. Next base: position 336,227 of record NZ_JBICTU010000002.1, on the reverse strand, counting down.
GCGAGCGCCTCGGTCTCGGCCAGCAGGTGGGTCTTCCCGATGCCCGCCTCGCCGTGGATCAGCAGCGTCACGGGCGGATGGAGCAGCGCGGCCTCGAACCGGCGCAGGATGGCCGGCCGATCGGCAGGGTCAGGTGCGGGGGTGGGGGTGGGGGCGTACGCGGAGGTGGGGGGTTCGTCCACGCGTCACCGGCCCTGGTCGCCGGCCAGGGCCGCGTCGTGGACGGCGAGGGCGGCGGCGAGCAGCGGTCCTCGTACCGTCTCCTGCGGAAGGTCGGTGGTCTTCACCACGGCGGACTGAAGGGAGCCCATGACCGCCCAGGCCCGGATCCGGGCGGCGCTGCCGGGTGACGGCCCGGCGAGCCGGGCGTAGATCTCGTCGCGGAAGGCCCGGATGGTCTCTCCCGGGGACCCGGGAGGAGCGTCGTCGGCTCCGCCGATATCCTCCATGAGCAGCCTTATCACGGCCCTATGGCGCACGACGAAATCCGTCAGCGGCTCGATGAAATGGCGCGGGTCGGCGCCGAAATCACCTCCGAGCAGCGCGAGCAGGTCGTCGGCCGCCGGTGCGATCAGTTCCGCGGCCAGCGTGTCCTTGGGGTGGAAGTGGTAGGCCACGGCCGTCTTGGTCAGCCCGACGCGGGCGGCGATGTCGGCGAGAGAGGTGGCGGCGTAGCCACGCTCGGCGAACAGCTGGCGCGCGGCGGCGAGGATCCGGCTACGGGTGTCGCCGCCACGGTCGAATGTGGTCATGGTCTCACTTCTCAGCGCGGTGGAGCATTTCAGGATAATCGCGCCTAAGCTCTTAAACGGACGTCCTGCACGGCCGTACAGAACCGGACGTTTCACGTGTGTTTCGGAATTAATCAATAGTGTCTGGGACGGTCACCGATGGCTAGCTTGCTTGGTCGATTGGGTGGTTGGTGCGCGCGCCACGGCCGCATCGTGCTCGCGGCGTGGATCATCCTCGCGGGGACGCTCACGCTGAGCACCGTGGTGTTCGGCCGTCCCGTCAACAGCAACGTCTCCATCCCGGGGACGGACGCCCAGCGCGCCCACGATCTCATGCGCGACGGCTTCGGCCCCGGGTACGACCCCGGCGGCACCGTTCAGCTCGTCCTGTACTCCAAGGACGGCTCGCTGCTGACCGCGGAGCGCAAGCGCGCGGTCGAGAAGGCCATGGCCGAGGTCCGCGAGGTCCCCCACGTGGTCCAGGTGGACGGGCCGTACCGCACGGGCGGGATCTCCTCCAACCTGGTGATCGGGCTCATCACCGTCCGGCTGTCCGGCAACGATTCGAGCAAGCTCGCGGAGACCTCGAAGCAGATCTCCGAGGCGGCGCAGCCCGTGCGGGAGATCGGCATCGAGGCGGTCCCGGCCGACAGCGGGACCCCAGCCGACAAGGAGATCAAGACCGGGTCCAGCGAGATCATCGGCGTGGCCTGCGCCCTGCTGGTGTTGCTCCTCGCGTTCGGCACGCTCGTCGCCGCGCTGGTGCCCGTCTTCACCGCGATCATCAGCCTCGGCGTCGGTCTCGGCGTCATCGGCGTGCTCGGTCACATCGTGGACGTGCCCAAGCAGGCGTCGGTCATGGCATCCATGATCGGGCTCGGCGTGGGCATCGACTACGCCCTGTTCCTGCTGTCACGGCACCGGAAGCTGCTCGCCGACGGCGTGCCCGTGCAGGAGTCCGTCCGCCGTACGACAGCGGGCGCGGGCGGCGCGGTGCTGTTCGCCGGGGGCACCGTCGTGATCGCGCTCACCGCGCTGATGCTCGCGGGCTTCCCGATGCTGCGCACGCTCGGCTGGATCACCGGTATATCGGTGGTGTGCGCGGTGCTCACCTCGCTCACCCTGGTGCCCGCGCTGCTCGGCCTCCTCGGCCACCGCATCAACGCGCTGCGCCTGCCGTTCGTCGGCCCCCGGCGCCGCAGCGCGCACGCCCCGGTGAACGGCTGGGCCGGGCTCGGCGCCTGGGTCGCACGGCGCCCGTGGCGGGTGCTCGCGGTCTCCGCGGTCGTGCTCGGCGCGCTCGCCGCCCCGGCCCTGGCGCTGAAGCTCGGCCCGGTGGACGACGGCTACGCCGACCGCGGGCAGCCCGCGCGGCGGGCGTACGAGCTGACGCAGGCCGGGTTCGGCCCGGGGAGCAACGGCCCGCTGATCGTCGTCGGCGAGCTGGATTCCAAGGTCGCGGCGGGCGACCCGCCGGCCCCGGTGGTGAATGACCTGAAGAACCGCCTGACGTACGTGCCCGGCGTCGCGCACGTGGCGCCCGCGAAGATCAACACTTCGGGGACGTCCGTGCTGTTCCAGGTGGTGCCGGAGTACGCCCCGAGCGACCCCCGCGCGGGGGACGTGGTCCGCGCGGTCCGCGGCCTGCACGTGCCCGGTGTGCGGCTGCACGTCGGCGGCGAGGTCGCGGGCATGGCCGACGCGAGCGACCGCATCGCCGAGCGCACCCCAGCCGTGATCGGCGTGGTCGTGCTGCTCAGCGCGCTGCTCCTGCTGTTCGCCTTCCGCGCGCCTCTGGTCGCGGCCAAGGCGGCGCTGATGAACCTCATCTCGCTCGGCGCGGCGTTCGGCGCGCTGGCCATCGTCTTCTCGTACGGGCTCGGCAGCGGCCTGGTCGGCATGGACCCGCCAGTGTCGATGGACGGGTCGTTCCTGACGACGCTCTTCTTCACGGTGCCCATCGACTCGTACGTGCCGCTCATGCTGTTCGCCGTGCTGTTCGGGCTGTCCATGGACTACGAGGTCTTCCTGCTGACCTCGGTCCGCCAGGCGTACCTGCGCTCGGGGGACAACCGGCGGGCGGTCGCCGAGGGGCTCGGGGCGACGGGCCGGGTCATCACGTCCGCGGCTCTGATCATGGTGGTGGTGTTCGTCGCGTTCATCGCCTACCCGGACCCGCTGGTCAAGGTGTTCGGCGTGGGGCTCGCCGTCGCGATCGCCGTGGACGCGACGATCATCCGCGGGCTGCTCGTCCCGGCCACGATGGTGCTCCTGGGCCGGCTCAACTGGTGGTGCCCGCCCTGGCTCGACCGGATCCTGCCCAACCTGTCCATCGCCGACCACGCCGAGGACGACGACGAGCGACCTGTGACACAGGGCCCCGGCAAGGAGCTCGTGACCACCGGCCGGACCTGACCCCGTGCCCGGCGGGCACACGTCTGGGCACAAGGACGTCCGCTGGGCTACGGGACGTCCGTGCGGTCGCGGGCCGCGATGGCCAGGGCGATGAACTCCCGGAAACGGGTGAACTGCTCGGAGTCCATCTGGAGCCTCACCCCGTTGACGACGTCGTCTCCGTTCCTGGCGCCGAGGCTGACCCGGAACCCATCGCCGCGCGGTTTCACGTCCACCCCGAGGAACGCCACGTGGTAGCGCCTGCTCTCGGACAGGGTGCGGTGGAAGACCTCAAGGGTCCTGCCGTCCTGCACCAGGATGTAGTCGCCGAGCTCGAACTCCGTCGCCATGTCCCTTGCTCTCCGCCGCCCGCCGAACCGATGCCGACAGTACCGCGCCGGGGCCCCCGGCCGAAGATGATGACTCAGTCGAACACGATGACGCTGCGGGCGACGGCGCCCCCTCGCACGTGCTCGACCGCCCGGTTGATCTGGTCGAGGGGGACGCGCTCGCTGACCAGGCCGTCCAGGTCGAGACGGCCGCGCAGGTACTGCTCGGCCAGCATCGGCAGGTCGCGTATGGGGGCCGCGTCGCCGCCCTGGGTGCCCATCAGGCGGCGGGAGGCGAACAGCAGGGAGGCCTCGACGCCGACGGAGGTTCCGGCGGGCGGGCTGCCCACCATGACCGTGGTGCCCCCGGGCCGGGTGGCCGCGAACGCCGTGGCGAGCACGCCCGCCACGCCCGTGACGTCGAAGGCGTAGTCGACGCCGCCCCGCACGATGCCGCCCACCTGCGCGGGCAGGTCGTCCACCAGGATCGTGTGGGTCGCGCCGAACTTCCCCGCGAGCGCCAGCTTGGGCTCGGCGACGTCCGCCGCGATGATCGTCGTGGCCCCGGCCAGGACGGCTCCCTGGACGACGTTGAGCCCGACGCCGCCGCAGCCGGCCACAAGGACGCTGGACCCGGGCCGTACCTCGGCCACGTTGAGCACCGCGCCTACCCCGGTGACCACCGCGCAGGCGAGCAGGCACATCAGGTCCATGGGCGCGTCCTTGGCGATCTTGACACACATGCGCTCGCCGACGACGACGTACTCGGCGAACGAGCCGATGCCGATCATCGTCTTGGCGGGCGTGCCGTCGACGCTCAGGCGGGTGGTGCCGTCGCCCATCGTGCCCATGATGGCGGCCATCCGCGCCGGATCCCCGCACAGGTGGAAGCGGCCCGCGCCGCAGTTGCGGCAGCGCCCGCAGGGACCGTTCATCGCGACGATGACGTGGTCGCCCGGCCGGAGGGAGGTCACGCCCTCGCCGACGCTCTCGACCACGCCCGCGCTCTCGTGGCCGAGGACGAAGGGAAGCTCGCGCACGACGGGGCTCTTGCCGTCCAGGGCCTTGATGTCGGATCCGCACACGCCAGAGGCCGCGATCTTGACCCGCGCCTCGCCGGGGCCGGGGGCGGCGATCTCGATGTCCCGGATCTCCATCTCGGACCCGAACTCGGTCAGTACGGCTGCGCGCATCAACATCCGCCGGGCTCCGTCCCACCTGTGTCCACGCGTCTTCATGGCTCTGGTCCGAACGCTAGCGAGGCGGTGTGATCAAAGCAAGCAATTGCTTGGCATGGGACGGCCTCGCCCGGGGTCCATTGACACGCTCACAGCCCGAACCTACTCTGCGTGCAACCAAACGTGCGCTAGTTTGGGCCGCCGATCTACGGAGGACATGTGGATCTGGACTTCACACGGGCGGAGCAGGACTTCCGGGCCGAGGTGCGCGGCTGGCTGGCGGCGCACGTGCCGGATCCTCCGCTCCCCTCCATGGACACCGCCGAGGGCTTCGAGGCGCACCGGGAGTGGGAGCGCCTGCTCGCCGCCGAACGCTACTCCGTCGTCAGCTGGCCACGCGAGTACGGCGGGCGGGACGCGTCCCTGGTCGAGTGGCTGATCTTCGAGGAGGAGTACTGGGCGGCGGGCGCGCCCGGCAGGGTCGGACAGAACGGCATCTTCCTGCTCGCGCCCACCCTGTTCACCACGGGGACCCCCGCCCAGCGCGACAGGTTCCTCGGCAGGATGGCACGGGCCGACGACGTCTGGGCCCAGGCCTGGTCGGAGCCCGAGGCCGGCAGCGACCTCGCCTCGCTGCGCTCGCGCGCCGAGCGGGTGGACGGCGGCTGGCGCCTGTACGGGCAGAAGACCTGGAGCTCCCGGGCCGGCTACGCGGACTGGGCCTTCGGCCTGTTCCGTTCGGATCCCGGGTCCTCCCGTCATCGCGGCCTCACCTACTTCATGTTCCCGCTCCGCGACGTCACGGTCCGCCCGATCGCTCAGCTCGACGGCGAGCACGGGTTCGCCGAGCTGTTCTTCGACGGCGTCTTCGTCCCCGACGACCAGGTGCTCGGCTCGCCGGGGGAGGGCTGGCGCATCGCCATGGCCACGACCTCCTCCGAACGCGGCCTCACGCTGCGGAGCCCCGGCCGCTTCCTGGCCACCGCCGACCGCCTCGTACGGCTGGCGCGCACGCTGAACCCCGATCCCGTGCTCGCCGACCAGGTGGCGCGGGCCTGGCTCGACGCCGAGGCGTACCGGCTGCACACCTTCGGCACCGCCCGCAGGCTCGCCGCGGGAGAGGAGATCGGCTCGGCGTCCAGCATGGGGAAGGTCTTCTGGTCCGAGCTCGACGTGCGCATGCACACCCTCGCCCTCCAGCTCCTCGGCCAGCGCGGGCTGCTCTCCGGCGGCGCGCCCGACTCCGCGGACGGCGGGCGGTGGCTCGACGGCTTCCTGTTCTCCCTCGCCGGCCCGATCTACGCGGGCACCAACGAGATCCAGCGGAACATCATCGCCGAGCGCGTCCTCGGACTGCCGCGATGAACTTCGCGTTCAGCGACGACCAACTCGCCCTCGCGGTCACCGTCAGGGACGTGCTCCGGGCCCACTGCCCCGCGCGGGCCGTACGGGAGGCGGGGCTGGGCGGCGACCGCACGCCGGCCTGGTCGCACCTGGCGAAGGCCGGGCTGTTCGGGATGCTCGTCCCCGAACACCACGACGGCATGGGGCTCGGGATGACCGACGCGGTGCTGGCCTTCGAGGAGACAGGAAGGGCCGCCCTGCCCGGCCCCGTCGCCGAGACCGTCGCCGCCGCGCCCGTACTCCTCGCCGCCGACCCGGCCGCGGCCTCGTCGGTCCTGCCGGGGGTGGCGGCCGGCACGACGATCGTGAGCGTGCGCCTCGGCGACCAGGTGTACGCCCCGGACGCCGACCTCGCGGACCTGTTGATCCTGGAGGAGGACGGCGAGCTGTACGCCGTGCCGGCGGGCGGCGCGCGGCTCACTCCCCAGCCGGGCGTGGATCCGGTCCGCAGGCTGTTCGGCGTCGCCTTCGACCCCTCGCCCGGAGCCCGCCTGGCGCACGCGGGACCCGGCGCCCTGCGGGGGGTGACGGTCGCGGTCGCGGCGCAGCTCATCGGGCTGGCCCGGCACCTGCTGGAGACGACGGTGGGCTACGCGAGGACGCGAAGGCAGTTCGGCGCGGCCGTCGGGACGTTCCAGGCGGTGAAGCACCAGCTCGCCGACGTCGCCATCGCGATCGACTTCGCCGCGCCGCTCGTCTACGCGGCGGCGCTCGCCGCCGACCGCGACCTGCCCTCGGCCGACCGGGACGTGAGCGCGGCCAAGGCGGCGGCGGGCGAGGCGGCCGACCGCGCCGCCCGGGTCGCGCTCCAGGTCCACGGGGCCATCGGCTACACCGACGAGCTCGACCTGCGGCTGTGGCTCGCCCGCGTCTGGTCGCTCGCGTCGGCCTACGGGAACACGGGCCTGCACCGCTCGCGCCTCAGGTCGGCGATCCTCGGCACCCCCGAGCTGCGGAGATGGCCGTGACCGCGGGGGCGGGACCGTGAGGTTCGGCGTCCCGCTCGGCCTGCTGCACCCGGCGGCCTGGAAGGACGCGGCCGTGGCCGCCGACGAGCTGGGGTTCGAATCGGTATGGCTGCCCGAGCATCTCGTCTTCGCCACGGACCTGTCGCAGGCCGTCTATCCCGGAACCGAAAGGCCGGGCATCTCACCGGCGACCCCGCTCTTCGACGCGCCCGCCTACCTGTGCTGGCTGGCCGCCCTCACCTCACGGGTGCGGCTCGGCACGGCGGTGCACCTGTACGCCCTGCGGCACCCGTTCGTCTCGGCCCGCGCCTTCGCCACCCTGGACGTGGTCTCGGGAGGCCGGGCGATCTGCGGGGTGGGCGCCGGGTGGTATCCGGGGGAGTGGCTGGCGGCGGGCGTGGACTTCGCGACGCGCGGGCCACGGCTGGACGAGGCCATCGAGGTGACCAGGCGGCTCTGGTCGGAGCGGGTCGTGGCGCACAGCGGGAGGTTCTTCGCCTTCCCGGAGGTCGCCTTCGAGCCCAAGCCGGTCCAGGAGCGGCTGCCCATCCTCGCGGGGGGCGAGTCGGTCGCGGCGCTGCGCCGGGCGGCCACCCTGTGCGACGGCTGGATCAGCATGCCGCACACGCTGGAGTCGATCCGTCCCCGGCTCGACCGGCTCACCGCCCTGCGGCGCGCCCACGGCTCGGCGGATCCCTTCTCCGTCACCGTGCACGCCTACTCGCTGTCGGGGCCAGGCGAAGTCGGCGGCTGGGAGGCGCTCGGCGTGGACCGCATGATCGTCCGGCCCTGGACGCGGGGCCGCGAGGCGGTGGCGAGGCTGGCGGAGTTCGCCGCCCGGTACGGCCTCGGCGACCGGGCCGTGGACTGAGCGCCCGGCCCTCGCCGGGCGGCGGCGAGCGCCAGCCGTACGGAGGCGCGCGTGATCTTGAAGTAGGCGACCAGCACGAGGGCGGCGATCAGCAGGGGGACCACCAGCGCGCCCATGCCGGGGTCGGCCTGCCGGGGCGCGGGGCCGGTGGGGACCGACGGCATCCGGAACTCCGCCGCCGTCAGCCTCATCGCGGACGCGGCGTCCTTCTGCGAGGGGCCCGCGAGCGAGGCGCCGGTGAAGGAGGCCTTCGCCAGGACGGGCTGGGCGGCCATCTTGGCCTGGACCTTGCCGGGGTAGCCGTAGCCGACGACGTAGCTCTGGTCCCTGACCTTCTCCCGGACGAACTGGCCGTCGACGTTCCCCTCGATCGTGTGGATGGTGTCACCGTCGACGGAGAGGACCATGCCCACGTGGTCGATGTAGTCGACGACGTCCGAGCCTCCCCAGTCGAAGAACACCACGGCGCCCGGCTCGGGGGTGGAGCCCCAGGCGTCGTGGTCGATGAACCACTTCGCGTGGTCGACGGTGTAGGCGAACTGGCCGAACCACTTGTCGTAGCCGAGCTTGTGGGCCGCCCACGACAGGAACATGTCACACCAGGGCTGGGCGGAGTAGTCGGAGTCGAACTCGACCGTGTTGCCGTACCAGTCTCCGAACTTGGTGTAACCGCCACCCTGCTCGCTGTAGCCGAGCTGGGTCTTGAGCAAATCAAGGATCTTCTGGACTTCAGGCGACATAGGAAGTGAGGGACCTTCCGCTTGTACGACCGACGCTGGGGCACGTCGGGTGTTCCGTGCTGTGGTGGAGGACGTTAGTCAGGAAAAGCCCAGGTCAAAAGGGTGCCAACTTGACCCTCGCTTGGCGTCCCCACGGGGGCCGCTCGCCCGGAAGCCCGTGCCCGTAGGGGTTTCCGTCCCGATACGGCCCGTCGGTGCGACATTCCTCGAATGGGATTCTTTTACCCAAACATGACTAAAGCGGTCAGATTCGAATGTCGTTCGGTGACGCGCCCTAGAATCGGCGTCATGATGCCCGATCTCGTGACGCCCCAGGAGTCCGATGGCGAGGCCCGTCTCGCGGCCCTCGCCGTGCTCGCCCAGCAGGTGCGGGACCTCGTCGACGCGGTCGTGGTGACGGACGTGCCCGAGGACGAGCTGACGTCGGTGACCGCCGGCCTCGTGGCGCTGACCGAGCGGCTGAACGCCACCCGGCGCGCGGCCCCGCTCCCGCACGAGTTCGGCCCGGACGGCCGCTTCCGGCACATGGGCAACGCCGTCACCGGCGAGTGCAACCCCCACGCGCTCCCGCTCGTCATCGACAGGCCCGCCGAAGGCGGATCCAGGGCCGAGGTGGTCTTCCGGCCGGCCCACGTGGGGCCGCCCGCCTCGGTGCACGGCGGCGTGACCGCCATGATCCTCGACCACCTGCTGGGAGACGCGGTCGCCACGTCCGGCAGGGCGGGGGTGACGGGCACGCTGAGCATCAGGTACCGGCGGCCCGCCCCCTACGGCGAGCCGCTGGTGGCCTCCGCGGGCGTCTCGCGCGCCGAGGGGCGCAAGACCTGGGCCGAGGGCACGATCGCCTCACAGGACGGGACGACCCTGGTCGAGGCCACGGGCCTGTTCATCACGCCCACCCAGTGGGTGAACGGCGACGAGCCCGTCGAAGGGGCCGTCAACGCCTGACGCGCGTGAGCGGCGGGTGAGCCCCTCACGCGATCAGGACGCCGGAGAGGGCGTGACGCCGGGTGTGGCGGGCGCCTCGCCGACGGGCACGTGGAGCTGCTGCGCCAGCCACGGCAGGGCCTGCGGGACCTCGCGGTTCCACGTGTTGAAGTTGTGCCCGCCGCTCGGCAGGATCAGCGAGGACGCCTGCATCGGGGGCTTCACCGCGTCCAGGAACGCCAGCGTCGTCTTGTAGTTCGACTCGCCCTTCCTGCTGCTGGTCACCAGCACGGAGATTGGCGGGTGGGGGAGGTTCGCCAGGCGCCACATCAGGTCGTTCTCGTCCTGGAGCCTCCGGCTGCCGCCGAACAGGTCACCGGTCGTGGCGTCGATGGGCGCCTTGAAGTAGCCCGAGAGGGACACCGCGCTGGAGAAGGCCTCCGGATGGCGCATGCTCATCTTCAGCGCGCAGTATCCGCCCGTGGACCCGCCGAGAACGCCCCAGTTGGCGGCGTCGGTCCCCACGCGGAAGGCGCCGGCCATCGAGTCCCGCAGGTCCTTGGTGAAGTACGTCTCGACCTGGGGGCCGCCGGGCACGTCCATGCACTCGGTGTCGCGGGGCGGCGCCACGGTCGGGCGCATCAGCACCATGATCGTCGGCACCATCTCGTTGCGGTCGATCGCCTTGGCGGCCACGGTCGGGATGTTCATGCGGGTGACCAGGTTGCGGGCGTCGCCCGGGTAGCCGGTCAGCGCCAGGATCGCCGGGAAGCGCGTGTGGGCGAACCTCTTCTCGAAGTACTGCGGGGGCAGGTACACGTACGCGGGGGAGCTCAGCTTCGAGGTGGCCCCCGAGATGACGACCTGCTCCAGCCTGCCCCCGGAGTGGCCCTTCTTGGTGGTGATCAACGGTACGTGCGCGCTGCTGATGATCTGGACGCCCTTGGACGGCGACGTGCCGGGATCCCCGTGCCCGGTCTCGGCGTCGGTCACGATGGGCGCGGCGGAACCGCCGTCGGTGCCGAAAAGGTCGCTCCAGCTACTGTAGAAGCCGAAATAGTTGTTCATGACGAGCGCGAGCGCGAAAAGGGTGAGAACCTGGTTTCCCAGAAGAACTCCCACACGCCCGATAACGGCCGGCCAGGTGCGTGCGCTCAGCCTCGGCCAAATCCACCAGACTGACGCGACGAGCGCTGCTACTGAGAGCAGGCCCACCAGAAGCTCCAGCTTTGTTGCTGTGAGTCCCAATCTAACTCTCCCCCGGTCTTGGTCCCACACCCAGCATCTTTTAGGGTAGTGCCCAGCAAAAGTTACTCAATCGATATAAGGCCAGGGTAAGGATGTATCACTTCCCGGATGCACAACGCACGGACCTCACCCTCTAGTGTGTCTTGACGTGAGGGATCGGACACGCCTTTCGCGAATGCTGGCGTCGCGCTCGTGGGTGCCGGCGGCAGCCGGATACGCCGCGCTCGCCATCGGGATACTCGACATCGTCAGAGGTGTGGTTCCGCATTTCCGCCGGAGCCGCGTCAGCGCCATCGCGGGCATCCTCCCGGGCACGGTCACCACGCTCGCCGCGGCGGCCTCGATCCTGGTGGGAGTGCTGCTCGTCATGCTCGCCCACGCCCTGCGCCGCCGTAAGGTGCGGGCCTGGCGGGCCGTGGTGGTGCTCCTGCCCCTTGGAGCACTGGTGGAGGCCCTGCGCTGGCGGCACTCCGCCACCGCCGCCATCAGCCTGGTGCTTTTCATCGTTCTCCTGATCAATCGGCGTGAGTTCCATGCCCTGTCGGATCCCCGGTCACGCTGGCGGGCCCTGTGGAACTTCCTCGCGCTCGGCCTGCTCGACATCGTCATCGGCTGGGTCATCGTCGGCGTGCACCCGGCGATCATCGTGGGCGAGCCGACCAACGGCGAGCGGTTCCAGCATGTTCTCCTCGGTCTCTTCGGCATGGAAGGGCCGGTCCAATACTCTCTCGACCGTACCGCTGACCTGGTGTATTACTCGCTGGCTGGGCTCGGCGCGCTCACCGCGATCACCACGCTCTACCTCGCGCTCCGTCCTGAGAGGCCCGTGGCGGCGCTCAGCGCCGACGACGAGAAGCGGGTGCGCGGCCTGCTCGCCCGCCACGGAGAGCTCGACTCGCTGGGCTATTTCGCGCTGCGGCGCGACAAGAGCGTGATCTTCTCCCCCTCGGGCAAGGCCCTGATCGCCTACCGCGTCGTCGCGGGCGTGATGCTCGCCAGCGGCGACCCCGTGGGCGACATCGAGGCGTGGCCGGGGGCGATCAAACGCTTCATGGAGGAGGTCGGGCGGCACGCCTGGGTCCCCGCGGTCATCGGGTGCAGCGAGGCCGGGGGCGAGGTCTGGACCCGCGAGGCGGGGCTGTCCGCGCTGGAGATCGGCGACGAGGCGATCGTCGAGGTCGCCGACTTCACCCTCGAAGGCCGCACCATGCGCAACGTCCGCCAGATGGTCAACCGCACCGAGCGGGCGGGCTACAAGTGCCTGGTCAGGCGCGTCCGCGACCTCAGCGAGGAGGAGAAGGAGCAGATCCGCACGGCCGCCGACGCCTGGCGCGGCACCGAGACCGAGCGCGGGTTCTCGATGGCCCTCGGCCGCTTCGGGGACCCCGCCGACGGCGACTGCGTGGTCGTCACGGCGCACAAGGCGAGCGAGGACGGCAGGAGCCTGCCAGGAGGCGACATCCGGGCGATCCTCCACTTCGTCCCCTGGGGCGCCAACGGCATCTCCCTCGACCTGATGCGCCGCGACCGCGACGCCGACCCCGGGCTCAACGAGCTGCTGATCGTCAAGGCCCTGCAGGCCGCGCCCACCATGGGCGTGACCAGGGTCTCCCTCAACTTCGCCATGTTCCGCTCGGCGCTCGCACGGGGCGAACGGCTCGGCGCGGGCCCGGTGCTGCGGGCCTGGCGGGGCCTGCTGGTGTTCCTGTCGCGCTGGTTCCAGATCGAGTCGCTGTACAAGTTCAACGCCAAGTTCCGGCCCTACTGGGAGCCGAGGTTCCTGGTGTACCCCACGGCCCGCGACCTGCCGCGCATCGGCATCTCGGCGCTCCAGGCCGAGGCGTTCCTCACCGTCGGCATGCCCAAGCTGCCCTTCGGGCGCAAGCACCGCTCCGGGTCGCTCCCGCCCGGTCCCACCCCATCCGGCGGTCCGCTACCGGTTTCGCCGTAAAAATCGGGGAAAAATTCGTTTATAGCGGGCTTGCTGAGTGGTTACAGTTCGCATGCGACGTGAAACGCACGGGAAACACGGTGTGTCAGGCATCGAGCATCATAAAGCCGCATTTCTGCGACGATAACGATCTGAACGCGCATCGGCGTCATCTGCCGGACGTGAATGATAGTGACGAGCATTCCGGTTATCCGATGGAAAGGGCGGCCCTCCGCGTTAACCGTGCGCTGATCTAAGTTAACCGGACGCTGATATGCGCGCCCGCGCGAAACGCCGGGGAAAGGCGTCGTCCCGCCCCCCACTGAACTGTGCCGATCACGATGCTACCGCTTCTCCCAGGAGCTAGGACTATCAACTCAATGAGGCATCATCTCGGGCGATCTTCGCTTAAGGTAAGCAACACGTTAATGCTGCGCCAAGCTGCCGTTGACCCGGCTGCTTTTACCGTGAGGTCGGCGATCCGGTCGCGATCCCAGTAGGAGCCGATCATGCGGCAGGCCCGGCGCGTGTGCCGTCTCGCGGCCTTGTCGCCGCGACGGCGTGACCATCGTGGTAGCTCCCCCCTGGAGGATTGGCCGGTGCCGACGTCGGTTCGACCCGTCTCCCTGCCGCCGATGACGAGGCGGCCGGAAGTCCACCTCCCGCCCCGGCGCGCGCGCCTCGCCGGGCACGCGGGACTCGTCCTGATCGCCCTCGCGATCGCCGTCATGCTGGCCGTGGCCCTCCTCGGCCCGTCCGCGGCGGTGCCCGAGCTCGGCGGCGGCGATCCGCCCTGGTCGTTCCGGGCCGCCCCCGAGGACGCGCTGGTGATCCAGCTCTGCTGGACGGTCGTCATCGCCGGCGGGCTCGGCGTCGGCGTCGCGCTGTACGGGCTGCGCCGCGGGTGGCGTCCCGCGCGCGGGCTCCTGCTCGCCGGCACGGTGACCTCCGTCGTCGCCCTCGCGCTCGTACCCCCCGCCGGGTCGACGGACGTGCTCAACTACGCGGTCTACGGTCGCATCGCCGCCCTCGGGCAGGACCCGTACGTGACCACCCCGGCGTGGCTGCACGAGATCGGGGACCCGGTCGGCGAGCTGGCCCCTCTCGCGTGGCGCCACGCCCCATCGGTGTACGGGCCGCTGGCCACATGGGCGCAGTTGGCGGCCTCGCGGCTCGGCGGCGGTTCGATGGCGGGCACCGTGCTGGCGCTCAAGCTGATGACCGCCCTCGCCTTCCTGCTGTCCGCCATCGTCCTCGACCGGCTGGCGGGGCCCGGCCGCGAGAGGCGCGTCCGCGTCCACCTGCTGTGGAGTCTCAACCCGCTGATGCTGTGGCACGTCGTGCTGGGCGGCCACGTCGACGGCCTCGGAGTGTTCCCGCTGCTCGCGGCCTTCCTGGCGCTGCGGCGGGGCGGAGCGGTCGCGGGCCTTGTGGCCGGGGCCCTGCTCGGCGCGGCGGCCGCCGTCAAGGCGCCGTTCATCCTCGCCGGGGCGGGCCTGGCGTGGGCGGCCCGCCGGTCGGCGACCACGTTCGCCGGCATGGGCATGGGCGTGCTCGCGGCGCTGGTCGGGGCGTACGCGACGCAGGGCCCGGAGGCATTCGGCAACGTGGCCGGCAAGATCGGCTCTCACTCGCTCGCGGACCCGTGGCGCGTGATCACCGACGCGCTCGGCCTCGGGATGGAGCCGTCGGCCCTGGAGGGAAGGCTCGCCCTCGGCGCCGCCTTCCTCATCGGGCTCCTGCTGTGCTGGCGGCTTCCCCCCGGGCCGCCTGACCTGCCCTCCGTACGCCCCGCGCTGGCGTGGTGCCTTTGCTGGCTGCTCACCTCACCCGTGCAGCATCCCTGGTACGACGCGCTGCTGTTCCCCCTGCTGGCCCTCATGCCGGCCTGCCGACTCGACGGGCTGCTGGTCGCCCGAGGGGTGGTGACCGGCCTCATCTACCTGCCCGGGGCCTCCGGCGTCCTGCGGCCCAGCGCGATGTCCCAGTGGATCTCCGAGACCTACCGGCCGTGGGTCGCCCCGCTGGCCGCGGACCTCATCATCCTCTGCGTGATCGTGCTGAGCCTGGCGGGCGCCTTCCGCTCGCGGACGCTCAGGCGATGAGGCGGGCGGCGTGCAGGCGCTCGTCCAGGGCCGCCACGCTGCGGGTGCGGTGCCACGGGCCGAGCTTCTCGCGGGTCTCCACGACCGAGCGGACCAGGCGCGGGGAGGTGTTGTGCCCGGCCAGGCGTGCCGCCTCGCCGAGCTCCTCGCACGCCTTCTCGATGTCGCGCAGGTGGAGGTGGGCCTGTGCCGTCTTGAGGCGGATGTAGGCGACGTTGCGCACGAAGGCGGGGTCGATGCCGGCCGCCGCGGTAGCCGCCACCTGGAGCGCCTGGGCCGGGTCGCCCGTGTCGAGCAGGCAGCCGGTCTTGGTCGAGAGGTACTGGCCCTCCCCGTAGAAGGGGACGAGCCGGGCGCCCGGATCGCCGGCGTCGGCTCCGTGGAGCTCCCGCTGGGCCTGGTCCACCGACCGGAAGCAGCGCGTGTGGTCCTTGCGGCGCTCGCCCTTGGCCGAGCGCCTCACCACGGCGGCGTAGGCGCGGGCGCCGACGTCGCAGGCGTAGGCGGTCAGGAGCTTGCTGCCCGCCCGCTGGCCCCAGGCCAGGGCGCCCAGCGCGTGCTCGACCCCGAGGCGTGGATCGCCCCGCCAGGTGGCGAGCTGGCTCCAGTTGGCGAGGACCATGCTGCACATGGCGTCGTCGTCGGCCTGGTGCGCCGCGTTCCTCGCCTGCGAGTAGTAGTAGTCGGCGCCCTTGAAGTCGTTGAGGTTGAACAGCATCCACGCGTTGCAGCGGCGGATGTCGGCGAGCAGCGAGAGTAACTTCGACCGCATCTGCTCCGGCGCCCCCGCGGAGAGCAGCGAGACGACGAGGTGCTCCTGGGCGAGCACGGTCGCCACGGTCACCTGGGGCCCGAGCGCGTCCTCCTGGCGCATGCAGTGCCGCAGCACCGCGTCGATATGCCCGATCGTCGCGTCGTCGACCCGGTTCGGGCTGGCCGCCGCCATCGTCACGCGCTGCGACTCGTCACTGTCGAGCCGGTCGAGGACCGGCGAGGCGTAGGCGGAGGTGGCGGCCGCTCCGATCAGTGCGAGAACGTCACGTCGATTCATCTGCGTTGCCCAATCCGTGAAGGCGTGGACGAGTTGTTGGAACTCCCGATCACGCAGTTCTCCTGGAGACATCGGCTCACGGAGCGGCTGAGTGGGCAAAATGCCCTTAATGTCGCTAAATGTGAGGCTAACGGTGGTTGGTGCGGGCGGGACATCCCGCCTGCGGGGGACATTCGCGTTCTGGTCGCTCTCTGTGTGGTCCTCGCCGTCGACGAGGTCGCACGCCCGGCATCCGTAGATGCGGGCCAGCCGGTTGAGCCCGGCGACCGGAGGCTCGTTGCCGGTGAGGCCGGGCCACGCCTCCCACGAGCCGAGCTTGCGGACGCTGAACGGCTCGGACGGCCACAGCGCCTTCCACTCGTCCACGACGCGGTCCTGCGTGAAGCGATGGGCCTCCCGGAAGGCCTGCCGCGAGTTGAGGCGGTAGCGCCGCTGGTACTCCCGGGCGATCTCGGCCCAGGTCGACCCCCTTTCGCGAAGCTCGGCGGTAAGGCGGTCCATCTCCTCTTTGAGGCTGCGTGGCTTACGTGGCATCGCGTACCCTCCGACCCCCGTGGATGCGTATTGCCGACACCGAGAGTAGCCAGAACAATCAATCGGCTACGGAGGGTTGTCAGGAATCGGCGGCCAGAGCGCCGGTTTCTGTCCCCACAGGGCGTCCGGGCGCACGCTCCCTCGCCCGGCCCTACAGACGCACCCCTTCCGAGCGCCTGTTGAGGCGGACGCCGCCCGCCTGAAGGTAAAGGTCCGCCCCGTTACGCAGATCCCGCCGATCCACTGCGGGGGGCCGTCACGAGGCCGATGCGTCCCCGAGCGAAAGGCCAGGGAGATTCGTGATGACCGGCATCCCATCCTGCCCCTGTGAGGCCCGCTGGGAGCTGCCCGCCGACCCGAGCGTCACGGCGAAGTGCCGCGCGATGGTCCGGGAGGCGCTCACCGAGTGGAATCTTCACGACCTCGTCGACGATGTGGTGGTCGTCGTCACCGAGTTACTGGGGAACGCCATCATCCACGGCGCTCCCCCCATCCACCTCGCTCTCCGCGCCGGTCCGGGCATGCTGACCGGTGCCGTCACCGACGGGGGCGAAGGATGGCCCCGCGTCCGCGCCGCCGGGACCGAGCTGGAGCACGGGCGCGGCCTGCGGATCGTCACCGCCCTCACCGACTTATGGGGCGTCCAGCACGTCCCCGCGGGAGGCGGCAAGACCATCTGGTTCACGTGCGTCCTGCGGCCGGCCGAGCCTTTCGAGCCCTGTGCGCCATCCGGGCCGTCCGTGCCGTCTGAGCGGTCAGCGCCGTCAGCGCCGCCCGAACTGTCCGGCAACGCCAGGCCGCCGCCATAGGGTCAGTAGCCCGCCCCGGTGAGCAGGCCGCCGTCGACCGTGAACTCGCTGCCCGTGCAGTAGCTGGACCGGTCGGAGGCGAGGAACGCCACCACGTGCGAGACCTCGACCGGCTTGGCGAAGCGTTTGATCACCATGGCCTTGACGAAGGCCTCGCCGTCCACCTCGGCCAGCTCCGGGCTCGCGACCATCGGCGTGTCGATGGCCCCGGGGTGTACGGAGTTGACGCGGATCTTCGACTTGGCCAGCTCGCGGGCCGCCGACTTGGTCACCCCGCGCACACCGAACTTCGAGGCCGCGTAGGCGGACATCCCCTCGGCCCCGATGAACCCCTCGACCGACGAGATGTTGACGATCGACCCCCGCCCGGCGGCCTTCATGGGCTCGATCACCGACTTCACGCCGAGCCAGGTGCCCTTCAGATTCACGTCGAGGACGCGCTCGTACTCCTCCACGGTCATGTCGGCGATCCGCCGGAACCGCAGGATCCCGGCGTTGTTCACCAGCACGTCGAGCTTGCCGTAGGCGCCGGTGGCGACCGACACGGCGTGGGCCCACTCCTCGGGCCGGGTCACGTCGTGCCGCACGTAGATGGCGCCCGTCTCCTCGGCCAGCGCCTTGCCCTCCTCTTCGAGCACGTCGCCGAAGACCACCTGGGCCCCCTCCGCGAGGAACAGGCGGACGTGGGAGGTTCCCATGCCCCGTGCCCCGCCCGTGATGAGGGCGACCTTCCCGTCGAGTATCCCCATGAAGTTCCTCCGGAGTTCGAAGTGCGGAGCCCGGCGCCGGCGGTCCGGACGCAGGCGGTTCAGGTCTCGATGGCCGCCCCGCCGCCGGCCGGGGACGGGCCGCCGGTACGGGCGCGCGCGAACCGCTTGCCCGCCGCCACGGCGACGGCCGCCGCCTCCACGGAGCGGTACACGGGGACGCCGGCGGCCGAGACGATGGCCCGTACCTCGTCCTCGACGCCCGGCGGGGCGCACTCCCCGTTGCGGGCCACGAGCGTCACCCGGGTGCCGGGCAGCAGGGCCTGGGCCTCGGCGAGGTGCCGCGCGTAGGCGTAGAGCGGCTCGGCGGCGTCGCCGTAGGTGAAGAAGCTCTGCACGTTCACGTGCGCCACCACATCCGGGTACGGCCGCCGCGCCACGATCGCGCCGATCGCCTCCTTGACCAGCCCGGCCGGGGCCCGGGGCCCGACGGGGATCTCCAGGGGGTTCGCCAGGGAGCTTCCCACCCCGGCGCCGAGAGCGGTGAGAGCCTCCCGCGCCTGATCAGGGAGCGGGCCGAGCGCGAGCCCCGCCCCGTCGAGGACGTCCGCCGCCAGCACGTTCGCCCCGCCGCTCGCCCCGATGACCAGCACCTCCGGGTCGCCCGGCACGGCGCGCGCCGCGTGGGCCTGGAAGAAGGCCAGCGTGCCGATCAGGTCGTCCTGGCAGTTCACCAGCGTCGCCCCGGTCTGGTCGGCGACGGCCCGCCACACGCGGCCGTCCCCGGCGAGGCCCCCGGTGTGGGAGGCGGCGGCGCGCCGGCCCTGCGCGCTGCGGCCCCCGACGAGCATCGCCACCGGCATCCGCCCGCGCACCGCCATCAGCGCCTCGAACAGCGCCCGGCCGCCGCGCGGATCCTCCGGGTACAGCCCGGCGGCCGAGGTCTCGGGGTCGGTCGCGAGCCAGCGCAGCAGTTCGGCGGGGGTGACGTCGGCGGAGTTGCCCACGGTCACGACCCGGCTGAACGCCAGCCCGCGACGCTCGCCGACCTTGATGACCTCTCCGGCCAGGCCGCCGCTCTGGGAGATGACGGCCACGCTCCCCGGCGGTCCCTGCGGCCCGCCGACGAACGTCTGCCCGCCGCGCGGGCTGTACACGCCCATGCAGTTGGGGCCGAGCAGGCGCGTCCCCGCCTCGCGGGCGGCGCCGGTGAGCTCCTCCTCCAGGTCAGGACGGCCCAGCTCGCCGAACCCGCTGCTCATCACCTGGACGAAGGGGATGCCCTTCGCCTGCCGTACGACCTCGGCGCAGCGCGCGGCGGGCACGGCGACCAGGGCGTAGTCGGCGCCCGTGTCCGCCACCGTCCGCACGGCGGGCACGCCGGCGATCTCGTCCGCCTGCGGGTGAACCGCGACGACGGGGACGCCCGTGAGCTTGTAGAACTCCAGGAACATGTTGCCGAAGCCCGGCCGCGTGGTGGACGCGCCGACCACCGCGACCTTCCCCGGCTCGAAGAGCGCGGTGAAGTCGGCGGGCGCGCCCGGACCCTCCGGCCGCGCGTCCGGTCCGCCGTGGCCGTCAGGGATGTACCGCGCGTCCACGGCCACCACCCCGCCCGCGGAGGCGATCACCGGGTTCAGCTCGAACTCGCCGAGGTCGAGATCCTCCCAGAGCCCGCCGGCGCCGCCCAGCCGTACCAGGAGTGCGGCAAGGGAGTCCATGGCCACGGCCGGGGCGCCCCGGTGGCCGGAGAGCAGGGGACGGCCCCGCAGCGACGCCAGCATCTCGCGCGCGCCCGCCTCGTCGATCGGGCAGAGCCGCAGGGCGGTGTCCCGCAGCACCTCGGTCCACACCCCGCCGAGCCCGGCGAGTACCACGGGCCCGAAGCCGGGATCGCGGACCAGCCCGACGATCAGTTCCACGCCGGGGGCCGCCTGCTCCTCCACGAGGAACCCGTCCGGCGTGATCCCGTGCGCGGCCAGGTGCTCGCGCATCTCGCCGGCCGCGCCCGCCGCCTCCGCCGCCGACCCCAGCCCCAGCCGCACGGCTCCCGCGTCCGACTTGTGCGTCAGGCCGGGGCCGTGGGCCTTCAGGACCAGCGGGGGAGCGAGCCCCCGCGCGGCCTCGGCGATCTCCCGCGGACCGGTGGCCGTCACCCCACGGGGGACGGCCACGCCGACGCCGCGCAGCAGGGCCTTGACCTCGTGCTCAGGGATCACGCCTGGTCCACGAGGTGCTGGTAGCGTTCGCGGATCTCCCGGCGCAGCAGCTTGCCGGGCCCGCCCGAGGCGTCCTGGAAGTGCGGCAGCTCGCCCGCGACCACGATGTGGTCGGGCCGCTGGTGCTCGGGAAGCCTCTCGGCCAGGGTGGCGGCGAGCTTCTCCGCGTCCAGGGAGTGCCCGGCCCTGGCCACCACCGCCAGGAGGATCCTCTGCGGCGCCGCGTCCCGGCCCTCGGCGTGGGCGGGCACGCCCACCGCGCCCGCCTCGGCCACCTCGTCCACGGCGACGGCCGCCTCCTCCACGGTGGCGGGCTGGCTCCACTGACCGCCCTTGAGGATGGCGTCCTCCCGGCGGCCGAGCACGGTCAGGACGCCGTCCTCGGAGATGATCCCGAGGTCGCCGCCGACGTACCAGCCGTCGCGCAGCACCTCGGCGGTCCTCTCCGGGAGCTTGTCGTAGCCGGTCATGCGGTGCGGGCCCGCGAGGTTGATCTCGCCGGCCCGGCCCACGACGCGCGCGCCGTCCGGTCCCGTGACCCGTACGGCGCAGCCCGTCCTCGCGCGGCCGGACGAGCCGAGCGGGGCGCCGCCGTCGTCCACCCGGCCGAAGCAGGTGTACGGCGCCTCGGTCTGGCCGTAGTAGCTGTAGACGCTCGCGTCCGGCAGCCGCTCCTTCATGCGGGCCAGCAGCGCGGGGGTCAGCGGCTCGCCACCCAGCATGATCACCCGGAGCGTCGACAGGTCGGCGCCCGCGTGGTCGTCGGCGCCGAGCAGCGCGGCGTAGAAGGAGGGGATCTGCGAGACGTGCGTGACCCGCTCCCTCGGGACCACCCGCAGGAAGTTGGCCGGGCCCCAGTCCTGCTCAAGCACCAGGCGCATGCCGGTGTAGAGGGCGGGCCCGACGATCGCGGGGAAGCCGATGCCCCAGATGATCGCGCCGGTGCCGAAGACCGACCCGGGGTCGCGCGGCACGTCCAGCCAGATCTGCGCCGTGGCCAGCGAGGAGGCGTGCGTGTGGACGACGGCCTTCGGCAGGCCGGTCGTCCCGGAGGTGTAGTAGAGCGCGAGCGGGTCGTCCCAGAACCCGCCCAGCTCGGGCTCGTCCTCGGAGGCGCCTGCGGTGAGCGCGTCGAGGTCGGCCACGCCGGGATGGCCGGAGGGGCCGCCCACCTTGATCCAGGTGGTCACGCCCGGTAGCTCCGGCCGGATCCGCGCGACCACCTGCTCCACCGTCGCGTCGTACACGAACGCCGTGCACTCGGAGTGCGCGACCACGTCCCGCAGCGTCTCCACGGGCCAGTACGGGTTGAGCGCCGAGGTCAGCGCGCCCAGCTTGGCCTGCGCGAGATACACCTCGGCGACCTTCAGCGTCTCGTTGAGCAGCACGGCGACCCGCAGGCCCGCCCCGATCCCGGACGCGCGGAGCGCGTGGGCGCGCTGGTTGACCACCCGGTTCAGCTGGTCGTAGGTGAAAGTTCTGTTCACCGCAGTAGGTCAGCGCGACCCTGTCCGGGGTGCGCTGCGCGTTCGCGGTGAGCAGGGCGTATCCGTAGTTGCCGTAGGGGGTGCCATGCGGTCGCGCCATGGGACGGCCTCCACAAAGTGATAACGCTCGTGCTCGGAGGTGGGCGGCTCGGATCCAGAGATGAATACGGGTCAGAGAGACGAATAGAGGACCAGGACGTTGCCGGAGGGGTCGCGCAGCACGGCCCTGATCTCGTGTGGGCCGGTCTCGGGGCCGCTGACCAGCTCGGCCCCCGACGCCGTGAGGTCGCGCACGGCCTCGGCGACGTCGCCGACCTTGTACGACGGCGCGGTGGCGGATCCCGCGACCTGCTCGGCCGGGGCGGCGAGCGCGATCGTGACGCCTCCCGCGTCCAGTGCGGCGAAGCGGTCGCCGTCCCGGAACTTCAGCGTCAGGCCGAGGGCCTCTGTGTAGAAGGTGACGGCCTTGTCCAGGTCGCTTACGGGGATCAGAACGTTGCCGAGCTTCTGGGCGTGCGTGCTCACGCTGGCCTCCACTGGGGTAGATCGTCTTGATCGAAAGTAAGCCGGACGGGCATGCCGACGCGCACCCGCTCGGGTGCGCAGTCCACGATCCGCCCGAACACGCGCGCGCCCTCGGGGAGGTCGACCCAGGCCAGCACGTACGGCTCGCGCCCCTGGAACGCCGGGACGAAGCTGCGGTGCACGACCGTGAACGTGTGCACGACGGCCTCACCGGAGACGGGCGCGAAGGAGAGGCCGGCCGACCCGCAGTGAGGGCACTCGGCGGCGGGCGGATGCACGCGCCCGCCACAGGCCGCGCAGGCCTGGACCACCAGCTCGTGGCGGCGGCAGGCGTCCCAGTAGGGCGAGGCGTCACCGGTCATCGCAAGCCAAGCTAGCGCACGCTTGGTTGACTGACAAGGGGCCGACGCCGGCGGTGGTCCAGTGGTGGTCCAGGGGCGGGGCGCCTCCCGGCCGGGCGAGGCCAGGGAGGCGCGTGACCGCCGGTCAGGTGAGGATGGGGCCGTCGCCCTGGTCGCCGGACGGGTCCGGCGACGGCTCCTGGGTGGGCTCCCTCGTGGGTTCCCTGGTCGGCTCCTGGGTGGGCTCCTTGGTCGGTTCCCTGGTCGGCTCCCTGGTCGGCTCGGCGCAGGGGTCGCCCTTGTGGGCCGACCTCGCGCTGTCGCTCGCCGTGCCGAGCGCGGAACCGACGTTCACCGTGACCCGCCTGACGTCGCTGTAACCGCACGCGGGAGTCGCGAACCGCACCGTGTAGACCCGGTCGTAGGCCGTGTCCCCCGACAGCGTGGCCTGCCGGGAGGCCGTGCGGGTCACGGTGCGCTCGCCCACGGTCAGGGCCTGCTCGAAGGAGGCCGAGAGCTTCACCGGGTCGGCCGTCGCGTTCTTGACCCGGACCGTGAGCGTGCCGCCGTCCCAGGAGGTGATCGAGACCGTCGGCGGCGCGCACCTGGGCCCGGAGACCCGGACCTCCTTGAACTGGGTCCCGTTGGCCGCGGCGGGCTCCGTGGTCACCCTCGCCCCGAAGGAGGCGGTCGTGCCGCACGGGACCTCGCCGAGGGCGCCGCGCAGCGAGAGCTTGTAGGAGGTGTCGCCCGTGAGGGTGCGGCTCGCGCGGTCCACCACCTTGGCGGAGCCCTCGCCGTCCCTGCGGGTGAACTCCGCGGTCACGCGCACCGGCCCCGGCCCGCCGGCCCGTACGCCGACCTCGGCGGTGCGGCCGTTCCAGTCGACGGACACCTCGCCGACCGAGGGCGGCGGGCACGGGTCGCCCTTCACCGTGACGACCTTGCTCTCGCCGGACCCGTCCGCCGCCGCGGGCGTGGTCGACACGGTGACCTGCCGGTAGACGGTCTGGCCGCAGGCGGGCGGTGCGAACCCCGCGTCGATCGGCCGGGTGTAGGAGGTGGAGCCCGTGAGGACCAGGGTCTTCGGGGCGCCCGCGATGAGCTTGGAGGGGGAGGCCCCCTGGGCGAACCGCGCGGTGAGGGTGACGTCGCGCGGGGCCGAGGTCCGTACCCGCACCGTGGCCGTCTTCCCGTCGAACGCGACGACCGTCAGATCGCTCACCGAGAGCGCGGTGGGCGTGGGAGTGGGCGTCGGCGTGGGGGAGGGGGTCGGCGTGGGCGTCGGCGTGGTCGTGGGATCGGAGCCGGGCCCGGAGCTCGCCGGGGGGCTGCCCTGCGGGGTCGCCGGCGTCACGGGGACGACCTGGGACGACTTCGGCGTCACGGAGACCGACGGACCGGGGCTCGCCGTCGCCGGCCTCTTCGTCAGCGGCTTCGCCGGGTCGCCGGTGGGGTCACCGAGTCCCGCCTGCACCGTCGGCTTGGGGGAGGTCGTCAGGGCGACGTCGCGCACGGTGGAGTGGCGGTTGGCGGCGAGCACGGCGATCACCACGCCGGCCACCACGATGCCGCTCCCGATCAGCACGCGGGAGGTCTGGCGCAGCGGCCTGCGCAGCACGGTCTGAGCCAGGCTGGTGCTCGCCTGCGGCGCCGGCTCCGCCAGGGGGAAGAACAGCGCGAGCAGGGCCGCCAGCTCGGCCAGGTGGCGACGGCCTCGCTCCTCCCACTCGGGCCCGTAGGCCGCGATCGCCGCGATCTCCAGCTCGCCGATGAAGGCCCTCGCCGTCGCGGGACGGTCGGCGGGGTTCTTCGCGAGGCCGCGGGCCACCAGGGAGCGCACCGAGCCGGGCACGTCCTCCACGGGGATCGGCGCGGTCTGGTGCTGGTGCCTGAGGGCCGCCACGTGGTCGGCGCGGTACGGCCTGTGCCCGGTCAGGCACTCGAAGAAGACGCAGGTGGCGGCGTAAACGTCGGTCTCGGGGCTCGCGGGGGCGCCGTTCCACTGCTCGGGCGCCATGTAGGGCGGCGTGCCCGAGGGCACGCCCGGCCGGCCGGCGGGGGTCGCGATGCCGAAGTCCGCGAGCTTGCTGAACCCATCGGCCTGGACCAGGACGTTCTCGGGCTTGTAGTCGCGGTGGACGATGCCATTCGTGTGCGCGGCCGACAGGCCGAGGAGCGAGCCCTTCAGCACGACCAGCGCGGCCTCGGGGCTGGTGGAGCCGTTCTCGTGGAGGATCTTGCGGAGCGAGACCCCGTCGACGAGCTCCATGACGATGGCCGCGCCGAGGGGGCTCTCGACGTACTCGTAGAAGCGAACGACGTTCGGGTCGCCGATCTCGACCATCGTGCGGGCCTCTTCGCGGAACGCGGCGAGGAAGTGGGGGTCGGCCCTGAGCTCGTCGCTGAGGTACTTGATCGCCACGTGGGCGCCGGTGCCGCTGTAGGTCGCGAGGACGACCCGGCCGCTCCCTCCGGAGCCGAGCACACGTTCTTCCCGGTATCCCGGAACGGACCAGGCGTTCATCGTTTTCCCCTCGGAGGTGATGATGCTCCCGTATCCCCAGACGAAGGTCTCACCCGATACGCCGATTGTCACGGCATTGGTAGATCATCAGTGTGACGATTCGATTACGGAAGGTATGCCGATTCAGCATATGTCAAGGTATTAGCCTGTATTTCGCCAAACCAAGCAAATGCTCGGTCAAAGGGGAAATATCGTGCCGATCGATCTCGCATCGGTCTGGGCCGGGCCGCCATCTGCTGGCCAAGCAAGTGCTAGGTAGATAGGATTCGCCGGGTGATGGAGGGCATGTGCCTGGACGGGCGTACCGCCGTGGTGACGGGGGGAGCGGGCGCCATCGGATCGGCCATCTGCGCCGACCTGGCCTCGCTCGGAGCCCGGGTGGTGGTGGCCGACCTGGACGAGGCCGCCGCCCGTGAGGTCGCCCGAGGACTGCCGGCCCTCGCGGTCGCCATGAGGGTCGACCTGTCCGACCCCGAGGACATCGGCGAGTTCTGCGAGGGCGTCGGGCCGGTGGACATCGTCGTGCACAACGCCGGGGTGTCCATCGTGGAGCCGTTCGTGATCAGCGATCCGGCCGGGTGGGAGCTGATGTGGGCGGTCAACCTGCGGGCGCCCATGCTGCTCACGCGGCTGCTGCTCCCGGGGATGCTCTCCCGCTCGTGGGGCAGGCTGATCTTCATCTCCTCCGACGGGGCGCGGGCCGGGTCGGGCGGCGAGGGGGCCTACGCCGCCACCAAGGCGGGGCTGTTCGGGCTGGCGAAGACCCTGGCCAGGGAGGCGGCGCGCGGCGCGGTGACGAGCAACGTCGTCTGCCCGGGGCCCACCGACACCCCGATGCTCCGCAGGGTGGACGCCGAGAGGCCGGGCCTGGTCGACAAGATCGCCAGGGGCATACCGCTGCGGCGCCTAGGAGCCCCCGCCGACGTCGCCGGGCTGGTCGCGTATCTGTGCACCGAGCGGGCGGCCTACATCACCGGCCAGACCCTGTCGGTCAGCGGCGGAATCACGATGCAGTGAACGCCGCCGCCCCGCCGCCGCCGGACTTCCTGTCAGGGGAGGGCGTCGTAGACGGCCTCGGCCAGGCGGTAGGCGCGGAGGTTGCCGCTGACGCTGTTCGCCATCTTGTTCATGGTGTAGCCCATCGCGAGCCCGTGACGCACGTCCCCGAGCCCGAGGAACCCGCCGAGCCCGTTGTGGCCGAAGGCCGTCTCGGCGCCCTTGGGCGGGGTGAGGAAGGTCAGCGAGGGACGCATGTAGCCGAGGCCGAAGGCGCTGTCGACGAACATCACCCGGTCGGGCCCGCCCACCCTCTGCCGTACGGCGTCGTCGAGGGTCTCGGGCTTGATGATGTCGCCCGCCACCAGGTCGCGGTAGAACCCGGCGAGCCCGCGCGCCGTCGTGACGACGCCCATCGCCGGCCAGCCCGCCCGCAGGATCACCGGGTGGTTGGCGCCGCCCTTCAGCTTGCCGGGGCTCGGGTTGCCCATGGCCCGGTTCATCAGGCTGTCCTTGTCGAGCGAGGCCTTCGCGATCTCGTACAGCGGGTCGCCGGGGCCCGTTCCTGGCAGTTCGGCCGGGGTGCGCGTGCCCGTCGCGCCCTCGGCCGCCTCGCCGCCGGTTCGCGTGCCGGACAGGCGGGCGGCGCGGGCGGCGACGTCGTCGGGGGCCCCCACCCAGAGGTCGAGCCCGCGCGGCCCGGCGATCTCGTCGGCGACGAACCGGCCCACGCTCTTGCCGGAGACGCGGCGGATCACCTCGCCGACCAGGAATCCGTAGGTCAGGGCGTGGTAACCATGCGCGGTGCCCGGCTCCCAGATCGGGGCCTGGCCCGCGAGCCGGTCGGCGATCGCGGGCTGGTCCTCGAACTCCTCGACCGGGACCTCCCGCTCGATCACCGGGAGTCCCGACTGGTGGGTGAGAAGGTGCTCGACGGTGACCTTCTCCTTGCCGTTCGCGGCGAACTCGGGCCACACCTCGGCGACCGGTCCTCGTACGTCGACCAGCCCGCGCTCGGCGAGGACGTGGAGCGCGGTGGCGGTGACCGCCTTGGTACACGACCAGGCCAGCGCGGGGGTGTCACGCTCCCACGGCCGTCCCGTGTGCCGGTCGGCCACGCCGTCCCACAGGTCCACGACGGGCTCGCCGTCGAGGTGGACGGCGAAGGCCGCGCCCAGCTCCTCGCCCTTGGCGAAGTGGCCTTCGAAGACCTCGCGCACCCGGGCGAAGCGGGGGTCGCAGTCGCCGTGAGCGGTCATTCCGGACCTCCATCAGAAAGGAAGCGCTTGCTTGGCTACCGAGCCTAACAACTGGGGGCGTTTCGGCCCAGACGATCAGCGGGGCACCCTCAACTTTCTGACCCCCGCCGCCGTGCTCGAAGCGCTCGCCACCGCGTCCACCGGCCAGGTGATCAGCCTGTCGATGCCCATCAGGGGCGCCACCTCCTCGCCCGCGCCGGCGACCGTGCCCCATCTCAGGGGACGGCCGCTGCCACAGCATTTCATGTCGGTCGACGGCGGCGACTACGCGGCCGGGGCCAGGGCGATCGGCGCCGGGCTGCGGATGGCCGACGACGCGCTGATCGTCACCCACCACGGCACCACGACGCACATGGACGCCCTGTGCCACATGTGGTCGGGGGAGGCGCTGTACAACGGGCATCCCGCCGCGCGCGTCAGGTCGTACGGCGCCGCGCGCTGCGGCATCGAGACCGTGGGGGGCGTGGTCGCGCGCGGGGTGCTCTTCGACGTGCCCCGCCACCTTGGCCTCGACCACCTGCCCGTCGGCTTCCGCGTGACGGGCGACCTGCTGGAGGAGATGGCCCCCGATGTACGGCCCGGCGACGTCGCCGTCCTGCGCACCGGATGGCCGCTGGTGTGGGAGAGGTCGCGCGAGGAGTACTGGTCGGGGCAGCCGGGCCTGGCGGGGGACGGCGGGCGGTGGCTCGCGTCCCGCGACGTCGCGCTGGTGGCCTCGGACAACGCCGCGATCGGCGGCCTCAACGCCCGCCAGCTCGCCGACGAGGGGCTGGACGACGACCTGCACATGATCTTCCTGTGGCGGCACGGCATCCACCTGGCCGAGATGCTCTGGCTCGAAGACCTGGCGGACGCCCTCGCGGATGCCGGGTCCACCGCTACGAGGCGGCACTTCGTGTTCATCGCGGCCCCGCTGAAGATCGAGGGAGGTACGGGGAGCCCGATCAACCCGCTGGCGGTCCTCTGAGGCGGGTCCACTCGGGTCGCGGGGCCGGTCGCCGGGTCAGGCGCCGGGGTAGGCGCCGCCGCCGTAGCGCGCGTCCAGGGCGTCGTAGTCGGGGGTGAAGCCCTTCTTCGGAATGGACTCGGCGAACTCGACGCGGCTCGGCTTCTTGTACGAGGCGAGCAGGCCGCGAACGTGCTCGGTGAGGGCCTCGGCGTCCGCCCGGGCGTCCGGCCTGAGCACGACGACGGCCTTCACCGCCTGCCTCCACCGGTCGTCGGGGACGCCGATGACGGCGGCGTCGGCGACCGCGGGGTGCGACTTGAGGGCGCGCTCGACCTCGGCGGGGTAGATGTTCTCGTTGCCCGACTTGATCATGCGGAGCTTCGGCCCGACGAAGGTCAGCGTGCCGTCGGGCTCCCTGCGGCCGAGGTCGCCGGTGTGGTGCCAGCCTCCCCTGAACTTCCTCTCGTTCAGCTCGGGCCGGTTGAAGTACCCGGAGAAGATTGACTTGCCGCGCGCGCAGATCTCCCCGACCTCGCCGGGCGGCACCTCCTCGCCGGACTCGCCGAGCAGGCGCACCTGGACCAGCGGTGAGGGACGGCCGGCGAACCCGGCCGCTCCCGGGGCGAGGCCGAGGAACGTCAGCATCCCGCCGACCTCGGTCTGGCCGTACCCGCCCATCTTGGACCGGCACCACGGGGTGTCTGACACCGTGATCATGGCGTCCCACTCCGGCGAGTGCGAGACGAAGGAGAGGGACCGGAGGTCGTACTTGCCCCCGGCGTTGGCCGCCACCACGGCGTCGATCATCTGGCCGAACAGGAACGCCTGCGTACACGCCTCGGCGTCGACGAGCCGGCACACCTCCTCGGCGTCGAAGGCGGGGGTGAAGACGTTCGTGCCGCCGGCCAGCAGGGTGGCCAGGCAGAACATCATCGTGCCCACGTGGAACAGCGGCCCGCTGTTGAGGAAGGTGAAGCCGGGCTCCATCTGGCGCACGTGCAGCAGGGACGCCGCGTGCGCGACGAGCGCGGCATGGCTGAGCAGGGCCGCGTTCGGCCGGCCGTCGAACGCGGCGGTGTAGAGCGCGAGGACCGGGGCCGCGTCGCCGGACGGGCCTTCCCCCGTGGCGCCGGGGTCGCCGCCCGCCAGGAAGCGCTCGTACTCCTCCCCCGAGAGCAGCCACCTCGCCGCCCCGGACCGTACGGACTCGGCCGCCCCGGATCGTACGGACTCGATCGCCTCGGACCGCTCCCAGACGACGACCTTCGGGGTGAGGTCGGCGAGCACGAAGGCCAGCTCGTCGGGCGACTGCCGCCAGTTGGCCGGGCAGAAGACCGCTCCGAGCCGGCCCGCCGCGAGCAGGAGTTCGAGGACGCGGCAGGAGTTCCGGCCGAGCCAGAGCACCCGGTCTCCCGCGCCCACACCCTCGGCGGCGAGCGCGCCGGCCAGCCGTTCCACGCGCTCGGCGAGCCGCGGGTACCGAAGGCGCACGTCGCCGTCGACCACCGCGGTCACGTGAGGGCGGCTGCGGGCGTGCTCGGCGAGGACGTCGGCCAGGGTCAGCCGGTGGACGTCCGCGGGGACGGGGTGGGGGACGGGGCGGGGGCCGGGGAGAGGGACGGGATGGGGGACAGGGAGAGGGACCGGGTGGGGGACGGTGCTCATCGCGCCTCCTGGGCGGGGGTCAATCCTGGAACGCGGGCATGACCTCGGCGGCGAAGAACCGCATCACGCTCTCCATCTCGTCGATGGGAATCGGCCTCGTGCTGCCGAAGTCGCACATGAGGTCGCTGAAGCCGAAGTCCTGAAGCATCCGGATCTGGCCGATCACCCGCTCGGGGTCGCCGATCACCTCCAACTGCTCCCACCGGAACTCGTTGCTGACCGAGCCGCCCTTGAGGTAGCGGTCCTGGTAGTACTCGAACCCCTGGGCCGCCTTGCCGGTGCGGGCGTCGATGGGCGCGCTCTTCTCGTTGAAGATGCGGGCGCGGTCGAACATCTTCTCGAACCTCGCCTGGTCCTCGCGGGCCCGCTCGGCGGTCGGCGCGACGTACACGCTGCGCGCCACGACCAGCTCGGCCGCCTCGACGTCGTGCCCGGCCCCCCGCGCGGTCGCCCGCCACGTCTCCGCCGCCTTGGCGATCTTGTGGAACGGCGCCGCGGGGTCGGCGAGGATCGGAAGGCCGCGCTCGGCGTACATGGTCACCGTCTCGGGCGACACGGCCGCCACGTGGACGGGCGGGTGCGGCAGCTGCGCCGGCCGCGGCACCAGCGACACCTCGGCGCCGGTCCTGTAGAACTTGCCCACGTGCTGGTAGGTCTCGTTGCCCCACAGGCCGAGGATCATCTCCAGCGACTCGTTGAACCGGTCGCGGGCCTCGGCCAGGTCGACCCCGAACCCCTCGAACTCGAAGCTCTGGTAGCCGCGCCCGATGCCGAGGTCGAGCCTGCCGCCGGACAGGACGTCCACCTGCGCCGCCTCCTCCGCGACGTGGACGGGGTTGTGCAGGGGAAGCACCACGATGCCGGTGCCGAGGCGCAGGCGGGTGGTGCGCGCGGCGAGGTGCGCGAGCATCGTGAACAGGTTCGGCACCACCCCGTAGTCGCGGAAGTGGTGCTCGGCCAGTCGCACCCCGTGGAAGCCCAGCTCCTCGGCGAGCTCCACCAGCCTCAGGTGGTAGTCGTAGACGTCCTTGAAGCTCTGGCCGTCGAACCGGTGGAAGAGGTGGAAGGTCGAGAACTTCATCGGCGGTACCCCTGGCGGTCGTCTCCACATGCCCTGTCGTCGTGCCCGTGCGTGAACCAAGCGCTCGCTTGGTGAGCGTATCAGGTTGGCGGGCGTGGCGCCTTCGTGATGAGCTGTCCCCGTGGCGACGAACCTGATCCTCTCCGGGGGCGTGGCGCACGACTTCCCCGTGACCTCCGGGGCCCTCGCGGGCGTGCTCTCCGAGGTGGGCGTCGAGTCCGAGATCACCGAGGACATCGCGGGAGCGCTGGGCGGCGGCCGCGACTTCTCGCTCATCACCGTCAACGCGCTGCGCTGCTGCGGCGACGGAGGATGGTCGGTGGAGGAGGGCGGGTCGTCCTTCGAGCTGCCGCCCGAGGCGCGGGCGGCGCTGCTCCGCCACCTCGACAGGGGAGGCGGGGTTCTGGCGTTGCACGCGGCGGCGATCTGCTTCGACGACTGGCCCGCGTGGCGGCGAATGCTGGGAGCGTCGTGGACCTGGGGCGTCTCCCACCATCCACCGCTCGGCCCGGCGCGGGTCAAGGTCCACGGCGGCCATCCGATCGTGGACGGCCTGGACGACTTCGAGCTGGTCGACGAGGTCTACAGCGACCTCGACGTGCGCGCCGGCGTGCGGCCCCTGGCGTCCTCGCTCGGGCAGCCGCTGCTGTGGGCGCGCACGGCGGGGCGGGGACGGCTGGTGTACGACGCGCTCGGCCACGACGCGCGGTCGTACGAGAGCCCCGCGCACCGCACGTTGCTCCAGCGTGCAGCCCGCTGGCTGCTGGAGCGCGCCTGACGGCCTGGGACGACGGACCGGCCGGTCGCCCGCCCGTGGGTCCAGGGCGGCCGACCGGCCGGGCCGGCGGGTGCTAGAACGCGTCCTTTGCGTGTGTCACCACTGGGACGGCGCCGGGGGCGCGACGACCGGCGGGCGGTCGTCGCAGGTGATGGTGTTCGGCAGCTCCCACGGGGCGAGCCAGGGGCCGGTGGTGCCGCCCCCGTCGTTGCCGCCGAGGTCGGTCAGCGAGAACTCCGAGCCCGTGGGCGGGAAGTTGAACGACCCGCAGTTGTTGACGCCGACCGCGCCGACGTTGCGGGCGTCCACGTTCTGGAAGGACGCGGACCCCTTCACGCGGGCGCTGACGACCGAGGTGCCCGTGCCGTCGACCTTGATGTCCTTGAAGTGGACGTTCGTGATCGAGTACAGGTCCTTCACCGGCCAGTCGCTGACCAGCATCATCGCGTTGTAGGTGTTGTCGAGGAAGTTGTCGCCGACCACCTGGATGTCGGCGTCGATGTTCTTCTCCAGCGCGAAGAACCAGATGGCCCCGAGGCCGATGTTCCAGTTCAGCTCGTACGTGCCGGCCCGTACCGTGGTGTTGTCCGTGATCCACAGGTGCCCGGCGAACGCCTCGGCGCCGAAGCGGGACCCGACGTGGATGGCGCTGCCCTCGCGGATCGGGTCGGCGACGAGGTTGTTGGAGACCGTGTTGTCGGTTCCGCCGTAGATGGCGATGCCGTTGGCGAGGACCGGCGTCTGCACGGTGTTGTGGTCGAAGGTGTTGCCGGCGTCCGCGGTCTTCTCCGACCACATGGCGAGACCGTCGTCACCCGAGTTGCGGACGAAGTTGTTGGACACGACCGAGTTCGTGACGCCGGTGTGGAAGTTGAGACCGTCGGCGATCTGGTCGACGATGACGTTGTTCGTGACCCGCAGCCTCGTCATCGGGCCGTCGAACCACAGGCCCACCTTGGTGTGGCGGATGTAGAGGCCGTCGATGGTCGAGTCGCTCATCGCCCCGCCGACGCCGTTCACCTGGTCGGTGTCGATGCGCTCGCGGACGTCGCCCTCGATCGTGAAGCCGGACAGGTGGACGTTCCTGCTGCCGCCGGCCGCCGCGTCCTTGCCGTAGAAGCCGACGCCGGTGTGCACCGAGCCGTCGGGGGCCGGAGTGCTGAGGGCGACCTCGCGGCCCTTGATGATCGTGTACCAGCTGCCCGCGCCCTCGATCGTCACGTCGTCGACGATGATGTGGCGGTTCACCTGGTAGACGCCCGGCGGGATGTAGACCTTCAGGTGGCCGCGCTTCGCGAACGCGATCGCCTTGTCGATCGCGTCGGCCGAGTCGCGCCGGCCGAGCGGGTCGGCGCCGAACGCCAGCACGTTCGCCGCGACGAGCCTGACCTGCGGCGCGCCGACGACCTGCGAGTCGAGCAGGTCGATGACCGTCCACGCGGCGTTGCTCCCGGCCGGGACCGTGAGCCGCACCTTGTCACCCGCGCGGTAGGTCTTGCCGAGCAGGAGGCGCTGCTCGTCGTAGAAGTGGTTCGGGCGGAAGGGCTTGGTGATGACCGGGGCGGGCGTCGTGGCGCTGGGCACGCAGCCGCACTCGGTGATCCACCAGTCGGGGTGCAGCAGGCCGGCGCCCGGGTCGTTCGAGAACGGATACTGGTTGTACAGCCACGCGTACTGCGAGGTGAGCGTCATGGACTTCTTGGCCCCGCCGTTCACCGTGACGTTGAGCGGCGCGGTGATGCCGCCGCCGCCCGGCGCGTCCGGGATGCTGTAGCGCACGTTGATCGCGTTCGCCGCGCTCGGCAGCGTGAACTCGACGTACTGTCCCGGCGTCAGCTTGACCGCCTTACGGCCGGACGCCTCGGCGGGCAGCGTGTACGCCGTGCGGTCGGGGCCGATGAGCGTGCCGTTCGTCGCGGCGTTCTCCGCCTCCTGCTCGGCGAAGTCCACGCTGGCGCCCCTGCCCGCGACGAGCGAGGAGTCGAGGGCGGCGCGCGTCACGACAGGGGTCCCGGCGGCGGCCGCGCCCTTGCCGGCCAGGGCCGTGCCGCCGAGCGCGAGGCTGAGACCGACGGTGGCCGCGGTCACCGCCGCGACCGTCCCCGCGGCCTTTCGCGGTGTCCTGCCTGACCACCTCGATACAGCTCCTGTGATGCTGCGTGACATCGAATGTCCGTTTCTCTCGGGGGGTGAACACCTGAAGACGCTCGGGAGGGGACGCCAGAGGGTGAGGTGACATTAAGACGCTCGTGCCTCGCTCCACAAGGGTCCTGCGAAATAGTTTCGTAATCTTGCTCTATAGCTGCGATGCTCGCTTGAATTCTTGCGCCGACTGTCATGAGTCGTTGCGAGGTTTCGCAAGATTCGACCAGCCGGGAAGAAGGCCGCGAGGGTCACGGGAATGCCTCGCGCCCCACGCCGGCGGGCGTGGGGCGCGGTGGGAGGGTCCGGAAGGCGGCCTGGCGCGGGGCGTGCGGGACTCCGGCTCAGCGGCCGAGGATGCGGGCGGACTCCGACTCCTGGGCCAGCCTCCTGAGCACGTCGAACGCCTTGCCGTACAGGACCGTGCCGATCACCAGCGACTCGACGGCCGTCTCGCGGGGACCGTCGAAGGGGATCTTGCCCATCTCGTGCTCGGAGACCAGGCGCATCATCAGGCCGGCGTAGTGGCGCATGCTCTCGTCGCTCGCCGGCATGCCGAGCTGGTCGATCCTGACGAGGATCTGCGCCAGTTCCTCGCGGGTGGGCGCCTCGGGGTGGACGTGCCATTCGAGCTCGTCGATCAGCGTGTCCACACGCTCGCGCGCCGCGTGGTGCTCCTCGTCGTCCGGTCGCGACTCGCCCGGTGAGGCGAGCGCGTAGTGGGCCGTGCCCAGCATCTCGTGGACCGGCATCTCCTCGTCCTCCACCACCGCCACGATCTTGCCGATGGAGGCGACGGGTAGGCGGCCGACCTCCAGGAGCGCGCGGATCAGCCTCAGCCTGCGCAGATGGGCCTCGCCGTACTCCGCCCGGGTGGCGGAGGTCTGCTCGCCCTGGGGGAGCAGACCCTCGCGCAGGTAGTACTTGATCGTGGGGATGGGCACTCCCGACGCGGCGCTGAGCTGGGAAATCCGCATGGGGAGATCGTATCTCCCGGTTGGATATTTTTACTATCCAACGCGTGGAACTACCGGCCGGCCCGCCCGGGAACCAGCCCGACGCCCCCGAGGACGCCGGGGGCCGACTGGTCCTCTTCGAGGTCGTGGTCCGGCCGCCAGGACCCGGCGTGGACCAGTCCTGGCTCCACCAGTTCGAGCCCGGAGAAGTAGTCGCGGATCGTGCTCCGGTCGCGCACCTTGAGCGCTCCCTTGGTCCGCGCGTAGATCCCCTCCGCCTCGGCCAGCGTCTCGTCGTTGAGCTCGCCCTTGAAGCCGTGCGAGAGGACCAGGGCGCCGCCGGCCGGGAGGGTGTCGCGCAGGTGGGCGACGATGCTCGCGGCCTCGGTGTCGTCGTCGACGAAGTGCACGATCGCGCAGAGGATGACGGCGAAGGGCCGGCCGAAGTCGATCTGGGCCTGGGTCTCGGGGTGCTCGATGATCGACTTGGGATCGCGCAGGTCGCCGTTGATGACGCTCGTCCGTGGGTTGTCGGCGAGCAGGGCGCGGGCGTGGACGAGCACGATCGGATCGTTGTCGACGTAGACCACCCGCGCGTCGCGGGTCGCGCCGAGGGCGACCTGGTGGACGTTCTCCCGCGTGGGCAGGCCGGTGCCGATGTCGATGAACTGGTGGATTCCCCGCTCGGCCAGGAAGCGCACGGCCCTGCCGAGGAAGGCCCGGTTCTCGCGGGCGACCTGCCTGACGCCCGGCAGCACCTTCATGATCTTCTCGGCGGCCTCGCGGTCGGAGGCGAAATTGTCCTTGCTAGCTAGTCCTGAAAGTGTGCTTATAACCGTTATGATCGTTGCAGGTCAGAGCGGGGGTCGGGTTCGCCTGGTTGCACTGCACCAACCCGCCTGCCTGGCCGGTCCGTACGCCGTCATCCCATCCGGAGGGGTGCGGGGTAGGGGCTGGGGCGCAAGATGCAGCGCCCTACCGGACGAACGATCTTGCGCCCCAGGTCCTACCCTGCTCGGCTTGTCCTGGGATGACGGCGGGAGGAGCGGACGGGCTTCCGCAGCAACCCGCTACGGTCTTTCGGCAACGCGGGCCGCTCCGGGGCCGGATTCCCCCGCCGGAGGCGTCTTGTCCGGAACGCAAGAGAGCCCCCGTCGTGACGAGGGCTCCTAGGGAACGCGAAGAGGGAGGGGCGGGGTTGTCAGGCGTCGAACTCGCCGCCCCTGACTCCACTCAGGAAGGCTGACCACTCGCCGGGAGTGAAGATCAGCGCCGGACCGGTCGGGTTCTTGCTGTCGCGGACGGCGACGCTGCCGTGAGGCAGATCCCCTATCTCAACGCAGTCCCCGTTGCCGCCGCTGTAGGAACTCTTACGCCATCTGACGCGGGACAAGTCCATGTCAGGCATCCCGCGCCTCCTCTCTATGGATCACCTATGTGAGTCTATCTGCTGCTTCCAACAGCATATCGGCTGAGTCGTTGGGGCTGAGCGCTGCTGCTCTGAGGTAGTCGGACACCATGCCGTACTTGCGCACGTCATCGGCTTCTTCGAGGTAGAGCGCACTCGACATGTTCTCAAGGTAGACCACGTCAAGGTCACTCGACGCGGGGAACCCTACGATGCTGAACGATCCCGTCAGCGCTGGGTGCGCTCCTGCACGGTAGGGCAGGACTTGAACCATGACGTTCGGCCGTCGGTCTGCCAGTCGCCGCAACTGTTCGGCGGTGATCTCTGGCGTACCGACGTGCTGTCTAATGACGCCCTCGCCGAGCACCACTGACAGCTCAAGCGGTCGATCACCTGTGAGCCGCTTCTGTCGCTCCATCCTGACGGTTACAAGACGGCTGATCTCGTCCGGCGAGTCGTTCGGGCGGAACGCTTCGATGATCGCCCGCGCGTACGCCTCGGTCTGCAACAGTCCAGGGACCAACGTCTGTGTGTAGTTCCTGATGGTGGCCGCTTCCGCTTCCAATCCGATCAGTGTGGCGTACTCGCTGGGCAGCAGGTTGCTGTAGTTCTGCCACCAGCCGCGTTGCTGTGCTTCCCGAGCGAGGGTCAACAGGTCTTCTCGCTCGGGTTCGCCGACTTCGTATAGATCGAGGAAGAAACGCAGGTCGCGAGGTCGGATCCCTCGACGTCCCGTTTCGAGGCGACTGAGTGAGGCGGCGGTTATCTCTATCCGTTCCGCTACTTCTTGCATACTCATCCCGCGCTCAACTCTGAGTCTTCGCAGCTCAGAAGCTAGGCGACGGCGGCGCACGGTCGGACTCGTCTCTGGCGGCATGATCTCTCCCTGTGGAAACTTCCAAAGGTAGCTTCCGGAGGAAGCAGTTCTCCGGTAGCTTCCGGAAGTGTACCGCGAGTGACTGCGTGTCGGTAAGCGGATGGACACGCTTCCGCAAGGTCAACTGCCGTGCTCATGAAGGGCAGAGCGCATGACAGGCCAAAACGTTGAACGTTCCTCATCTCGTCTCAAGGCTGGCACGCCCACGAACGGTCGGCGGGTTACTCGGGCGGTAAGGGAAGAGAAGTTCCTTCACCTGGTTCGGCTGGCGTGGGACCTGGACAAGCGGGGTGTCCGGACGTTGCTTGAGCTGCCGCCGAAGCACGAGCCGCTGTTGGTCATTCCTCGGGCGACTGAGCCTGTGCGCGTCATGGCGCTGTCGCATAAGGGGACATGGTTCTTCACCTGGGGCCGGGGTGCGAGTCAGCGGGCGCTGGCGTCGAAGGCGGATTCGGTAGACCGGATCTGGGAGGCGGCGCAATGAGGACGGCGGGGCTTCTCGGCCGCATCGATCTCCTGGCCCAGCCTGGTTCCGTCGCGCTGGCGCGGGCCTACGTGCGCAGGTTGCTGGCCTCGGTGGGCCTGGTGGATGTGGGTGACATTGAGCTGTTGGTCGGTGAGGTCGTCGCGAATTCCGTGAAGCACTCGGACTCTGGGCGTAGGCGCGGTGGAGTCGTGAGTCTTGAGGTTTCCGACGACGGCGAGAGCGTGCGCGTGTCGGTGAGGGATGCGGGCTCGGCGCGGACCATTCCACAGATCCCGTGGCAGGTGGACCCGCTTAGCGAGAGTGGCCGTGGGCTGTGGATGGTCCGTGAACTGTCCTCGGCGTGGGGTTGGTCCGACGACGCCAGGGGCCGGGTGGTCTGGTTCAAGGTGACGCTCTGATGAACAGAACCGATCGGGTCATTCGCCCCCCGCCTGTTAAGGCTCACGGCTGGCGGACCGTATACCGCCCCTCAGTCGGGGACGGCGGCGCGGTGACTTCCCCTAACCCGCGCCGTCGCCTCATCCATCTCGGGGACAAGGCACCGGCGAAAACCGGGCCAATCAAAAGAAAGGAGGAAATGACGGTGCGGAAGATCTTTCCATCATTCGCTACTGGCGTGATCTGCGCTGTGGCCTTTCTGCTCACTTATGGTGGCATGGTCCCGCTGTTCGCTGGCCTGACCACGCTCGATGTCACCCTAACCGGGGTCGTCGCTCTCACGTTCGGCTGGGCATTGTGGCTGGGAGAGCACAAGGCCGGTTCTTGAGGTAGTCGAATTCCAGGTGGCGGCGCGGTGACTTGTGTTCTCCGGCCTGCGCCGTCGCCCATCCATCTCGGGGGCTAGTAAGCAACTCGAAAGGAAGTCACGATGACGGTGCTCACGCACGCGACCAACGGCCCTGCCCTGCTCGGCTGGCACCTGGAATTGGAGCTGACCGGGCGTTGCCAGCTCGAATGCGTCCATTGTTACGCCGAATCGGGGCCGACCGGTGACCATGGCACCATGACGGCAAATGACTGGAGCACGGTCATCGCGGACGCGGCGTCGCTGGGGGTGTCGCAGGTTCAGTTGATCGGCGGTGAGCCGACCGTGCACCCGCAGTTCGTGCGCCTTCTCCGGCACGCGATCGACTGCGGGCTGTCGGTGGAGGTGTTCAGTAACCTGGTGCATGTGCGGGACGAGTGGTGGGAGCTGTTCGTCTCCCCGAAGGTATCGCTGGCCACCAGCTATTACTCCGATCGGTCGTCCGAGCACGCGGCGGTGACGGGCCGCAGGGGTAGCCATGCACGTACACGGGCGAATATCGCTGAGGCGGTCAGGCGCGGGATCCCGGTCCGGGTGGGGATCATCGATGTGCTTGACGGACAGCGCGTTGAGCAGGCCCGTACGGAGCTGGAGGCGCTGGGAGTGACCCGCATCGGCACCGATCGGCTTCGTGGTGTCGGCCGTGGCGCGCGTACGGAATCGGATGTGTCGCAGTTATGCGGGGGGTGTGGGCGTGAACAAGCGGCAATCTCTCCCAGCGGTGATGTGTGGCCGTGTGTCCTGTCGCGGTGGTTGCCTGCCTCTGGGAACGTGCGAGTCCAGGGTCTCGGAGAGATCTTGACCGGCCAGCGGTGGCGTGACCTCGTCGCGACGATCCCGGCGCGAGGACCGGAGATGAAGTGCAGTCCGGATAACAAGTGCAATCCGGAGAACAAATGCAAGCCGGACACGACGGGGTGCAACCCGACGTGTAAGCCGTCTCAGAGAGACGGGTCGGATTGTGCGCCTGCGGAACAGCCCGCGTGCAACCCTCGCTTCTGCAATCCGGATACCAAGAGAAAGTAGGGGTT
Organism: Sphaerisporangium sp. NPDC049003; assembly: GCF_043197795.1. Taxonomy (NCBI): domain Bacteria; kingdom Bacillati; phylum Actinomycetota; class Actinomycetes; order Streptosporangiales; family Streptosporangiaceae; genus Sphaerisporangium; species Sphaerisporangium sp. NPDC049003. Next base: position 296,768 of record NZ_JBICTU010000002.1, on the reverse strand, counting down.
CAGGGATGAGCTGGGAACGGCATGCGGAAGGTCTCGCTGCGGCTGTGACTCATCCGGGGTCGCGGTGGTGCGGGCCGGTAGCGGCCACTGCCCGGCATCTGCTGGTTCCTCGATGGTGGGAGACAGACGGCGAGGGAGACGGGTGGGGGGCGCTGTACGACGGTCCCTCTGACCCGAAGGCGTGGATGGAGGCGGCCTACAGCGATCGGACGTTGGTCACCCAGGTTGGCGGACGCCACGCCGATCATGCCCGGCTCGGTGAGCGGTGCTCGGGATGGCCCACCTCGTCCTCAACCCTGCCCGGCTTGGTGGTGCGGATGCTGCGGCATCTAGAGGTTTTCCCGGACGCGTCTGTTCTGGATGTGGCGACTGGTAGCGGGTACAGCGCGGCGCTTCTGTCCCGTCTGCTCGGGGAGAGGCAAGTCACCAGCATCGATGTTGATCCGTATCTGACCGAGGTTGCGGCCGAACGCCTGGATGGAATGGGCTTGCATCCCAAGGTGGTCACCTGCGATGCGACGGGGCCGCTTCCTGGGGAGTACGACCGGATCGTGTCGATGGTGTCGGTCAGGCCGATCCCCGCAAGCTGGCTCGCTGCGCTGAAACCGGGCGGACGGCTGGTCACCGTGATCCGCGATACCTCGCTGATCATCACAGCGAACAAGACGGTGGATGGTGGCGCTAGCGGACAGGTGGAGCGGGATCGGGCGATGTTCATGCAGACCCGAAGCGGCGCGGACTATCCACCGGGACCGGTCGAGTTGTGGGACGCCGCCTTCGAGCAGGAGGGTGAGGAGGTCACCAAGGGCCGCTATCCGATGGTGAATGTCTCGGCCGCTTGGGAGTTGTGCTCGATGCTGGAAGTGGTCGCTCCGGGGATCGAGCACCGTTATACAGAGTCCGGAGACGATGGCGGTCAGACTGCGTGGATGGCCCATGCTGATGGATCGTGGTCGCGGGCGAGTGCGGCGTGGGACGAGCTTCCGACCGTTCATCAGGGCGGACCTCGAAGGCTGTGGGACATCCTTGATGAGATTCGGCATCACTGGGTGCGAAACGGTGAACTGCCGGTGCTCGGGTCGCGGGTATCGATCGCCCCCACCGGAGAAATCTCGCTGTCGCGGGGATGGTGGCGGGCATCGATCGCTTGAACTGGGTGGCTGAATCTGTGTCTCTCGGTGGTGCTCAGCAGGAGATCTGACCAGGACCGCGCTGTTCTACTGAGTGGAGTAAGGCACCCGTGGAAGGCCCTCACTGGATTCGTTCCGGTCGGGGGCCTTTCCGTGTTCCCGGCCATGTCGGCTTGGTGGCGTTGGGTGGAGTGTCGGGCACTTGCGGTTTGTCTGGCAGAGACGAACTTGGGCGGGGGTTGTTTCGGCAGTGGACGGGACGATGCGCTCTGGTGATGGGTACGGGAGCGGTGGGGCCGGCGGAATGGCCGTAGGCCACCCGTAGGGCGACCGTGAGGGAGTTCGGCCGGCGCCACTGCGGGGGATGGTCGATCTTGGACAGTTCCGCGGTTGATCGCTGAGTGATCTTGGGGGTCTGGGTGTGCTGTGAGGTTGGCGGCCGGTGCTCCGGCCGGGACCGGCCGAAGGCCGCATGCCCGGCCGGAGGGCACAAGGCCGCGCGGCGCGCTTGCGCGCCGCCTTGACCCTTATAAGAACAATTCGGCAATGCATGCGTGTGCGTGTGATCGTCTAGGGCTGCCGGTTGTTCGGCAACTGATGAGTCAGAGCACGATTCGCTCTTTCGGCAACGCCTCGGGGGGTGGGGTCGTGAGAGGGGCGGCCGATTCTTTCGGCAAAGCTTGGGGGGCGCGGGTGTCGTGTGGGGCGGCGGATTCTTTCGGCAACGCCTCGCATGACTCGTGGGGCGTGAGGGCGTGGGCTGGTTCTGCGGGTTGTTTCGGCAACCGGCGGTGGGTTGCTTGCGCGTTGGCGCGTGGTGGGCGGGGTGAGGGTCGCCTTGGAAGACAGTGCCGGAGGCACCGTTTCGGGGTGCCGGTTGCTGGGCGGAGTGAGCGGTCGTGCGCCACGACGGACCCTGGGGTGGGTGGGCGGGCCGTAGGCGGGGGCTGCGGGGTGAGTGATCGTTTACGGGTGGTGGGCAGGGGGGCGGGGGGTGTGTGGGGGTGGCGATGGCTGGGTAAGGGAAGCGCCCGTTATACGCCTATTTTGAGCAATAGTTGGCTTGCCGCCGAGGTAGTAGTCGTACATGCGGGCCACGCTGGGTGTCCTGGGATCGATCCCGGGTGGAGCCTGCTCCTGGTCGCTCATCCGTGCCCCCGCCTCGCCGTCCGGAGTCGTGACGCCCTCTGACTACCGCTCTCTGGCCGAATATAAACGAAAATCACCACAATCTTGATCATGTGACGATTTTTCGTCTTGCGTGTCGCGGGTCGGTCACACGCGGGCGCTCCGTGTACGGGTGTGGGGGGGCGGGCCCGGTGGAGCAGGATCTGGCGGAGAACCGAGCAAGCGATTGCCTTGCCAAGGTCGGGGCGTTAGCGTGACGGGCGAAGGCACGAAGAGGGCACGGCGAGGGGTGCCGATGCAGGGGTTCGCGGGTCGGGCGGCGGTCGCGGGGGTCGGGATGACGGCCCTGACCAGGCGGTCCGGCCGTACCGTGCTCGAACTCGCGGTGGAGGCCTCGCGCGCGGCGCTCGCCGACGCGGGCGTCGCCGCTTCGGACCTCGACGCGGTGCTGAGTTACCACATGAACGACTCCGTGCCGGTCGTGCAGGTCGCCCGCGCCCTGCGCATCGAGCGGATCGGCTGGCACAACGACACCAGCGGGGGCGGGACCCAGGCGGCGTCCATCCTGGGTGACGCCGCAATGCTGATTTCTAGCGGTATAGCGCGAAATATCCTGGTCTATCGGGCGCTCAACGGGCGTTCGGGGACGCGGATGAACACCGTCTCCACCGGCCCGCAGGAGCGGTTCACCATCCCGTACGGCATGGCGGGCCCCATCCCGATGTTCGCCCTCGCCGCCCAGCGCTACCTGCACGACACCGGGCTCACCGAGGAGCACCTGCACGCCGTCGTCGCCCAGTCCAGGGAGAACGCCGCCGGCAACCCCCGCGCCCTGCGCCGGGAGCCGCTGCCGCTCGGCGACTACCTCGCCAGGCCGTACGTCTGCACGCCGCTGCGGACCGTGGACTGCTGCCAGGAGACCGACGGCGCCTGCGCGCTGGTCGTGCGGGACGTGCGGCTCGCGCCCGAGGCGCCGCGGATCCAGGCGGTCGTCCGCGGCGGCGGCCCCGGCTGCTCGGCCATGGACCGGGCGCCCGACGTCACGGCCGTCTTCTCCGCCTACGTCGCCCCCATGCTGTGGGAGGCCACGGGCCTGTCGGCGCGCGACGTCGACGTGGCGCTCCTCTACGACGCCTACTCCTGGCTGGTGCCGAGGCAACTGGAGGACTTCGGCTTCGTCGCGAGGGAGGACCTCGGGACGTACCTGCTCAAGCGGGGGCACAGGTCGGTCAACCCGCACGGGGGGCTGCTGTCGGAGGGTTATGTCCACGGGCTCAACAACGTGGCGCAGGCCGTGCGGGAACTGCGCGGCGGAGCGCACGAGACGGCCCTGGTGACCGGGTTCGGCGGCGGTTACGGGAGCGCGGCCCTGCTGCGGAGGGCCGGGTGACGCCACGTCCCGCCCGCCGGCGCTAGGTGAGCGGGAGGTTCTTCAGGGCCTCGCGCCGGCTGAGGCCGTTCAGGCCCTTGTGGTTGACATAGCGGACGACCTCGCGGGGATCGGTCTTGGCGTACTCGCGCAGAGCCCAGCCGATGGCCTTGCGTGCGAAGAAGTCGGTGTCGGCGAGACTCGGCTCGATGCAGGCGTACAGCAGGCCCACGTCGGTGCGGTCCTTGAAGGAGTTCTGGCACAGGATCGCGGTGCGCCGCCGCCACAGGTCGTCGACGCCGGCCCATTCGAGCATGAGCGGGCGCATCGTGTCGGGGTAGGCCCGCAGCAGCGACCCGACGCGGTTGACCGCCAGGTCGTCGACGTAGTCCCACCAGGCGCCGGTGACGATCATCTCCTCGTACATCGGCACCGTGTAGAGCGTCTGAAAGCCCTTGTAGTAGCGGAACGCCGATAGCTCCATCGCGGCGTACCGCTCCTCGCGGTACTCGGCGTCGCGCCACATCGCGAGGACGGTCCTGCGCCACTCGGGCGCGCTGTCGATGCGGTGCTCGGAGAGCACCCTCCTCACCGCCGCCCGCCGGGGCACGGCCTGGACGCCGAGGAAGGGCATCGTGGACTTCATGTACGCCTGCATCACGGGTGCCTTGGCGGCGTCGGCCACCTCGGTGAGCGCCACCCGTATGGCTTTGTGGAGCGGGGTCATGCTTTGTGGCTGGTCCGTTCCCCTGTGGCGAGACCGTCGAACAGGACGGTGACGTAGTGCTCGGCGAGGCCGGCGGTGTTGAGCCGGCCGCCGGGACGGAACCAGCGCACGGCGACCCAGATGGTGTCGCGGATCATGCGATAGGTGAGCTTGGGGTCGACGTCGGCGCGGAACTGGCCCTCGGCCTGGCCGCGCTTGATCTGCTCCACCCACATGCGCTCGACCTCGTCCTCGGCCTTGATGAGGTAGTCGAAGCGGTCGCCGGGCAGGGAACGCAGGTAGTTCCAGTCGTTCTGCATCACGGTGATGGCGGCGCGGTGCGGCTCCAGCGTGCTGAAGCCGATGCGGACCATCTCGGACAGGATCGTGCGCGGGTCGCCGTCCTGATCGAGAGCGGACCTGTAGCGCCCGATAAGGTCCTTGAGGAACGTGGACAGGACCTCGTCGACGATCGTCTCTTTGGAGTCGAAGTGGTGGTAGAGGCTTCCGGACAGGATGCCCGCCTCGACGGCGATCTCGCGCACGGTCGTCGCCTGGAAACCCTTGCGTGCGAAGAGCTCGGCGGCGAGCTTCACGAGGTGGTCGCGGCGCTCGGAGGCCGGACCGGACGAGGCGGCCCGCCGTGTGGTGCCCTGGCGCTTGGCCGCCGCCGAGCCGCCCCGGGGGGGAGCTCCTCCGGTCGCCCCCGCGACCGCCGACGCGCCGCCGGAGTTCTTTCGCGTGTTCACGCCCTCCATTATGGGCCTCCGTGCAATCGCTTGTTCACCTAACGCCTGCGGTGAGTCGCCTGCTCACCCTATGTTCCCCTGTCTACCAAGCGCTTGCTACCCTCGGGGATGACTGATTTGTTACGGCTTGCGCACCTTGAGGGCGAACGACCGGAAGGACGGCCTGCCATGAGCGAGGCATACATCGTCGGCGCCGTGCGCACCCCGGTCGGCCGGAGGAACGGCGGCCTGGCCTCGGCCCACCCCGCCGACCTCGGCGCCCATGTCATCCGCGCGCTCATGGATCGTACCGGCGCGGACCCCGCCGCGGTCGACGACGTCGTCTTCGGGCGCGTGGACACCGTCGGCCCGCAGGCGGGGGACATCGCCCGCACCTGCTGGCTCGCGGCGGGCATGCCCGAGGAGGTCCCCGGCGTGACCGTCGACCGGCAGTGCGGGTCCTCCCAGCAGGCCGTCCACTTCGCCGCGCAGGCCGTCCAGAGCGGGAACGCCGATCTGGTCGTCGCGGGAGGCGTCCAGAACATGAGCATGGTCCCGATCGCCCAGGCGATGGCCGCGGGGCAGGCGCTCGGCTTCGCCACCCCGTTCACGGGCTCCAAGGGCTGGCACGCGCGGTACGGCGCGCAGGAGGTGTCCCAGTTCCGCGGCGCCGAGATGATCGCCGAGAGGTGGGACATCTCGCGGCGGGACATGGAGGAGTTCGCCTTCGAGTCCCACCAGAGGGCGCTGGGCGCGATCGAGGAGGGCCGGTTCGAACGCGAGATCGTCCCCTTCGCGGGCGTGCTCGCCGACGAGGGCCCGCGCGCCGACACCACGCTCGCCAAGATGGCCGCACTGAAGACGCTGGTGGAGGGCGGCAGGCTGACCGCCGCGGTGTCCTCCCAGATCTCCGACGGCGCCGCCGCGCTGCTCATCGCCTCCGAGGAGGCCGTACGGGCGCACGGGCTGACCCCGCGCGCCCGTATCCGCCACATGTCGGCGCGCGGCGCCGACCCGATCATGATGCTCTCCGCGCCGATCCCCGCCACCGCTCACGCGCTCAGGAAGGCCGGGATGAAGATCGGCGACATGGACGTCGTCGAGATCGACGAGGCGTTCGCCCCGGTCGTGCTGGCCTGGCTGCGCGAGACCGGGGCCGATCCGGCGCGGGTCAACCCCAGCGGCGGGGCCATCGCCCTCGGCCATCCCCTCGGGGCCACGGGGGCCCGGCTGATGACCTCGCTGCTCCACGAGCTCGAACGCACCGGCGGCCGTTACGGCCTGCAGACGATGTGTGAGGGCGGCGGTCAGGCGAACGTCACCGTCATCGAGCGCCTCTGAATCGCGGGAACTCCGGGCGGGGCGGGCCGTCGCCGAGGACGGCCCGGCCTACTGCGCGTATGGTCGAATCAGGTCGGGAGAGCGCTCTAAAAAGGCGACATCCCATGGTCGTGAGGTATGGAATATAGGAAAGTTTCCTATTAGATTGTCGGATTGTCCCAGACGGCACCCGTGGGAGAGCGCCACCTCCGGGTGCCGCGAGCCATACGGTCCTGCGAGCCTCCGGCGTGTTCCGCCGACGGGCCGCCAGGCGAGGAGAGTGCATGAAGCGCAGCCCCGAGCTACTGCGTCTGGCAGATTCGGTCCTCCTCCCCGGCTTCGAAGGCAGGACTCCGCCCGACTGGCTGCGCCGCCGCCTCGGCGAGGGACTGGCCGGCGTCGTGCTCTTCTCCAGGAACATCGGGACCCCCTCGCAGCTCGCCGAGCTGACCGCCGCCCTGCGCGCAGAGCGGCCGGACGCCGTCATCGGCATCGACGAGGAGACCGGCGACGTCACCCGGCTGGAGGCCCACACCGGAAGTTCGCGCCCGGGTAACTACGCGCTCGGGGTCGTGGACGACGTCGACCTCACCGAGGAGATCGCCAGGGGGCTCGGCGCCGACCTCGCCGCCGCAGGGATCAACGTCAACTTCGCTCCCGCCGCCGACGTCAACTCCAACCCGGGCAACCCGGTCATCGGCCTGCGGTCGTTCGGGGCGGATCCGGCGCTGGTGGCGCGGCACACCGCCGCCTGGGTACGGGGGCTCCAGGCGGCGGTGGTCGCCGCCTGCGCCAAGCACTTCCCCGGCCACGGGGACACCGCGGTCGACTCCCACCACGGCCTGCCCGGGGTGGCGGCGACGCGGGAGCGGCTTCACGAGGTGGAACTGCTCCCGTTCCGCGCGGCCGTCGCCGAGGGAGTGCGCATGATCATGACCGGCCACCTGCTGGTCGGCGCGTACGACTCCGAGCTCCCCGCCACGCTCAGCCCCCGCGTCCTCACCGGCCTGCTCAGAGATGAGCTGGGCTTCGACGGCGTGACCATCACCGACGCCATCGAGATGGCCGCGGTCGCGGAGCGGTACGGCATCGGCGGGGCGAGCGCGCGGGCCGTCGCCGCCGGAGCCGACCTGATCTGCGTGGGCGGGGAGAACTCCGACGACGCGGTGGTGGCGGCGATCCGTGGGTCGATCGCCGACGCGGTGGCCGAAGGACTGCTGCCGGAGGAACGGCTCGCGGACGCCGCCCGCCGCGTCGCCGGCCTCACCGCCTGGACGTGCTCACGCCCCTCCGCCGAACCCTCCTCCGTCTCGGCCGCGCGGGGGAAGACGGGCCTCGCCGCCGCGCGCCGGGCCATCCGCGTCACCGCTCGCGTCACTGGGCGGGCCGCCGTGCTCCCGCTGGTGACCGCTCCGCACGTGGCCGAGCTGTCCCCCCAGATGAACCTCGCGATCGACAAGGACATGCCGTGGGGGGTGGGGGAGCCGCTCAGCAAGCTCCTGCCCGGCACCACGGTCGCGCGCCTCGACCAGGAGAGCGCCGCGACCTCGCTCGACGAGGCCGTGCTCGTGCCGGCGGCCGACCGGCCGCTGGTGGTGGTTGTCCGGGACGCGCACCGCCACGCCTGGCAGATGGCGGCGCTCGACAGGCTGCTGGCCGCTCGGCCCGACGGCATCGTGGTCGAGATGGGCCTGCCCGGCCGTACCGACCTCGGCGCCGTCCACATCGCCACGCACGGCGCCGCCCGCGTGTGCGGCCAGGCGGCGGCCGAGACCCTCACCGGCCTCCTGGACGCCCAGATCTGACCGGTCTCCGGCGGCTGGTGGGGTCGGTGCGTTTCTGTCGGGGGCGGCTGGTTGAATCGCGGGCATGGACATCGCGCGGCTGGTCGCAGAGCAGCAGGAGTTCGACGGTCTCGACCTTTCAGGGGCCGCGCTGACAGACGCGCTCCAGCCGGGGCCGCTGGTCTTCCGCGACTGTGACCTGACCGGAGCCGACCTCAGCGAGGCGAGCCTGATCGAGGCCGTCTTCGAGGGGTGCGTGCTCGACCGCGCCGACTTCCGCAGGGCCGACCTCGACGGGGCGCGGTTCACCGGAGGCGGCGGAGCGGGCGTGCGCTTCGGGGGCGCCGAGCTGACCGACGCCGTCTTCGCCGACGTCGACCTCTCCCGGGCCGACTTCGTGGACACGCTGCTCACCGACGTCTCCTTCACCGGCTGTCGCATGATCGGCGCGAAGCTGTCGGGCTGCCGCGGCACGGGCTACACCCTCGCCGGCAGCAACCTCACCCTCGCCGACCTGTCGGGCTGCGGCTTTCGCGACCAGGCGATCGACGGCGTCCGGTTCGACGAGGCCAATCTTTCGGCCTGCGACTTCACCAAGGCCGCGCTCACCGACTGCCGCCTGATCCGCGCGCGGCTCGTGGACGCGAAGTTCGCCAAGGCCGACCTGCGCGGCGCCGACCTCGGCGAGCCCGACGACAGCGAGCTGCGCTACCTCAAGGGCGCCGTCATCAACCACGCCCAGGCCGCCGCACTCCTCGCCGCCCGCGGCCTCACGGTCGTGTGACCGTCCTTCGCCACCCCGCCGAGGACCCGAGGGGTTCGCTCCCCGGCCGCGCGAGGTCCTGTACGGGAGCTGAGCGACGCCCGGCCCTGGGCGCTAGTGCTCCTGGAAGCCGTCCGTCCCGGGAAAAGCGGCGAGTGCGGACAGGGTGGTCCTGGCCTCGGCCATGATGCGGGTGATCAGTTCCTCGCAGCTGGGAAGATCGTCGATCACGCCGACGACCTGGCCCGACGCCATCACGCCGAGGTCGGCCCTGCCGTCCACCATGGCGGCCTTGAGCAGCATCGGGGTGTTGGCGGCCTGGATCACCTGGGCCCAGGTGAGGTCGCGCCCGTGGCGCATGCGGCGCCCCTCACGGAGCGTCTCGGCCCAGGTCAGCCCGGAGATCTTCTTGAAGCGCGCGCCGTTGGCGATGGCCCGGGCCAGGCCCCTGAGCCGTCCGGCGCTTTCGAGCGACTCCACGAACGGCATCCTCAGCACCCGATGGGGCACGCCGTCCACCCGGGTGGTCACCAGCGTGTCCGACATGCCGAGGTAGAGCTTCTTCACCTCGTCGCCCACGGTCGAGTCCGAGGTGAGCAGGAACCTCGTTCCCATGGCGACCCCGGCCGCGCCGTAGGCCATCGCCGAAGTAGGGGTCGGGGCCGAGGTACTGCGCGTTGCCCCGCCGGTCCGCGCGGTTGAGGTGCACCAGCGCCGCGTCCATCGTCAGGGCGGGCACCGCGACCAGCTCCTCGCCGTCCTCGTAGGGCGAGCGGACCGTACGAAGGCCCGGGTTGACGCGCATGACGTCCGACCCGAGGCCCGCCCGGGTGGGCAGGAACGGCAGCCGGTGGGCCGCCGCGAGCAGGCCGAACATGAACATGCCCTCGTCGTACTCGGTGAACTCCACCGCACCCGTCTGCCGCGCGACCCGGAAGTGCGGTTCCAGGGGGATCGAGTCGAGGGTGACGAACGGGGCCACGACCCTGCGCACCTTGCCGTACGCGCACAGCAGGCCCACGTCGGCCCCTCCGTACGACACCACCGTGAGGTCACGGAGCGCGGAGCGGCAGATCGCGCGGACCAGGGCCATCGGCTTGCGCCGGGACCCCCAGCCGCCGATCCCGATCGTCATGCCGCTCTCCAGGGACCCGGCGATCTCGTCGGCCGACATCGTCTTGTCCCTCATCCGAGGTCCTCCCGGGCGCGGTCGGTGAAGGCGGCGCGGTGACGGTCGCCCGCGCCCATCAGGTTGAGCTCGAAGGTGAAGCCCTGCTCGAACCGGTATCCGCGCTTCACGTCGACGGGGTCGATGCCGTTCAGCGACTCCTTGGCCCGGCGGATGACATACGGGTCCTTGCCCGCGATCTGGCCGGCGACCTCGAAGGCGGCGTCCCTCAGCTTGTCGCGCGGCACGATCTCCAGCACCGAGCCGTGCTGGCGCAGCTCGGCGGCCGTGATGTTGCGGCAGGTGTACACCATGGCCCTCATGAGGTGCTGAGGTACGAGCCTCGCCAGGTGGGTCGCCGCTCCGAGCGCCCCCCTGTCCACCTCTGGCAGCCCGAAGTAGGCGTCCTCGCTGGCCACGACGATGTCGGCGTTGCCCACCAGGCCGATGCCGCCGCCCAGGCAGAAGCCGTGTACGGCGGCGAGCACCGGGACCTCGCACTCGTAGACGGCCGCGAAGGCCGCGTAGCAGCCGCGGTTGGCGCCGACCAGAGCCTCGTACCCGGACGTACGCCGCATCTCCTTGATGTCCACGCCGGCGTTGAAGCCCGTTCCCTCCGCGCGGAGCACGACGACCCGCGTCCCCGGGTCGCGTCCCGCCGCGAGCACGGCGTCCGCCAGGTCGAACCAGCCCTGGACGGGCAGCGCGTTGACCGGGGGGACGTCGACCACGACCTCCGTGATCGGGCCGCCGTTCACTGTGATTCCCATCGCCCCTCACCGACCCTTTGGCACCTAACGCTTGCTTGGTACCGTAGCACGACGGCCATATCAGGGGCGGTGGTGCGGATGGTGAGCTACGACTACACCGGCAGGGTCGTGCTGGTGACCGGGGGCAGCAGGGGCATCGGGGCCGGCATCGCCTCGGCCTTCCTCGGAGCCGGCGCCGAGGTGGTGGTCTGCGCCCGCAAGCCGCCCGACCGGCTGCCCAGGGAGCCGGAGGGCCTGCTGCGCGGGGGCACGGGGCCGTTCCGCCAGGCGCGCTACCTCGCCGCGGACGTCCGGGACCCCGGCGACGTCGACCGCCTGTTCGCCGGGATCGAGCAGGGGTACGGGCGGCTGGACGTGGTCGTCAACAACGCCGGCGGCTCACCTGCCGCGCCGCTCGCCGGCACGTCGCCGCGCCTCCACGCCAAGATCATCGAACTCAACCTGACGGCGCCGCTGCTGGTGTCCCAGCGCGCGTATCCCCCGCTGTCCGCGTCCGCGGGCTCGATCGTGATGATCGGGAGCGTGAGCGGCGACCGGCCCTCGCCCGGCACCTCCGCGTACGGCGCGGCCAAGGCCGGGCTCCACCACCTGGCCGAGTGCCTGGCGGCGGAGTGGGCGCCCGCCGTCCGGGTCAACACGGTCGTGGTCGGCCTCGCCGAGACCGAGAACGCGGCGGGCCACTTCGGCGGATCCTTCGAGCAGGTGGCCGCGACCGTCCCCGCGGGTCGCATGGCCAGGCCGCAGGACGTGGCCGAGGCCTGCCTGTGGCTGGGCTCACCGGGCTTCGTGACGGGCGCGCGGGTCCATGTCCACGGAGGGGGCGAGATCCCGGCTTGGCGACAGCTTTCCTGATCTGGGCATATATCCCTTTTTCTGGGGAAACTTACGTGATCATCGCGGCAAAGGAATGGTGAATGAGCGGTATCTGTGCGGGGCGCGTCGTCGTGGTGACCGGCGCCGGGCGTGGCATCGGACGGGAGCACGCACTGGAGTTCGCCCGGCAGGGAGCGAAGGTCGTCGTGAACGACCTGGGCACCGGACTCCAGGGGGCGGGACGCTCCGGCGGTCCGGCACAGGCCGTCGTGGAGGAGATCAGGGACCTCGGCGGCCAGGCGGTCGCCAACTGCGACGACGTCGCCGACTGGGACGGCGCCGGGCGCCTGGTGAAGACCGCGCTGAGCGCCTTCGGCGGCCTCGACGTGCTCGTGAACAACGCGGGGTTCGTCCGCGACCGCATGCTCGTCTCGATGACCGAGGAGGAATGGGACGACGTCATCCGCGTCCACCTCAAGGGTCACTTCCTGCCGCTGCGGCACGCGGCCACGTACTGGCGGGAGCGCTCGAAGGCGGGCGAGCCCGTGGACGCCCGGGTGGTCAACACCTCCTCGGGCGCCGGGCTGCTGGGCAGCGTCGGCCAGGGCAACTACGCCGCGGCCAAGGCCGGGATCGTCGCGCTCACCCACACGGCCGCCGCCGAGCTCGGACGCTACGGCGTGACCGTCAACGCCATCGCCCCGGCCGCGCGCACGCGGATGACCGAGGAGGTCTTCGCCGGGATGATGGCCCGCCCGGACTCGGGCTTCGACGTCATGCACCCCGGCAACGTGGCACCTCTGGTGGTCTGGCTCGGCTCGGCCGAGTCGTCGGAGGTGACCGGGAGGGTGTTCGAGGTCGAGGGCGGCATGATCTCCATCGCCACCGGGTGGCGCCACGGTCCCGGCGTGGACAAGGGCGCCCGGTGGGACGTACACGAGATCGGCGAGGCCGTCGGCAAGCTCATGGCCGACGCCCCGAGCCCCGACTCGGTGTACGGCACGGCACAGGGATGAACCGCGCCTTGTTCACGGGCCTTTCGGTGGTGAGGACTTTGGGTGGTGAGGTCTTTGGGTGGTGAGGTCTTTTCGGCGGATGGGGCGGGAGCCCCGGGAGTGGGGCTCCGGTCCACGGGCGTATCTCCGGGACGAGCGGGCTGACCGGGTAACCGGCCTTCAGGAGAAGGCGTAGCACTCCACTTCGGACCGGCGGTAGGTCAGGCCGCTTTCGACGGACTCTCTCACGCACTGCTGTTGACGGTCGCTGAGCACCAGCACACCGCACACGGTGATGCTGGAGTAGGTGCGGCAGTCGAGGTCGGTGGCGGGTCGCGGGCCGATCTGGTACTTCTCCTTGACCTGCGCCCGGCATTCCTCCCGCGTCTTGGCCGTGTCGGCATATCGGCACTGACGGGTGAGTATCCGGTATTGATCCTTGCTGACGGACTTCTTCTCTTCTTGGACCGGCGGCCCCCCGGCCGCGACCGTACTGAACATCGCGGTCGTACCGAACATCGTCATCGTGGCGAGCACGACGACTGTCGTGATCCTTTTCATGACTTCCCCCAGTCATGACCTTCTTACCCGCTGTGCGGCCTTTCCACGAATTTCTGGACAAATGTCCCTTCAGGCGAGCACCGGGTGGTTGCTCCGGAACACTCCGAGCGGGTCGTGGTGGCGCTTGGCGCCGCGCAGCCTCGCCAGCACGTCACCCGGGTACGCGGAGGCGCTGTTCTCCTCGTGCGCGAGGAAGTTGAAGGGCTTGATGCCGGTGGTGTGCCGGGCCAGCGCCAGGCGCAGCTCGTTCTGCCGGGCCCTGACCGCCCGGACGGCCTCCGGCGTCGGCGTGATCCCGAGCGCGCTGACCAGGTACGGCTCGCGGACGTACCCGCACGCCCCCGCGTCCGGTGCGAGTCGCGACAGCGCGCCGCCGAGGTGGCGGATCTGCACGGACGTCAGCGGCATCCCGGCGCCCGGCGCCGTGGCCGAGAGGAACGCCGCGGCGGTGGTGTCGTCGAACCGGCCGAAGAGCTCGGCGCGCATCATCGAGGGGGAGGGGGAGGTCGGCTCGGCGCAGATGCCGCCCAGGTCGCGCGGCGCGACCTCGCCCCGCGTGTCGACGATCACGCCCGGGATGCGGTCGAACCGCTGCAGCAGCGCGCGAGCCTCGGCGCCGTCACCCAGGAACGTCACGTCGACCACGACCGCCGACAGGCCGCGCAGCGGTTCGGGCAGCTCGGGGAAGGGCGGGAACTGCATGAGCGCGAACCACACGCTCAGCTCCTCGGGCGCCTCCGCGGTGACGTCGCGGAAGGCGGCGAGGACGTCGGCCGCCCGCTCGGCCGGCCAGATGACGCGCCCGCCGTACAGCTCCGGCGCGGGGAACAGCTCGAACTCCATGGCGGTGACCAGGGCGAAGTCGCCGCCGCCGCCCCGCAGGGCCCAGAACAGCTCGGCGTCGGACTCGTCGGTGACCCGCCGTGCCACACCGTGGGCATCGATGACGTCGAACGCGCGCACGCTGTTGGCCGCGAACCCGTGCCGCCTGCTGAACCAGCTCAGGCCGCCGCCGAGGGTGTACCCGGTGGCGCTGACCACGGGTGAGCTGCCGGCGAGGCCGGTGAGCCCGTGCTTGCCCGCCTCCGCGAGCACCGCGCCCCACGAGGCGCCCGCCTCCACCCGGGCGAGCCTCCGCTCCGGCCACACCTGCACGCCGTCCAACCGGCCCGTACGGACCAGGATCTCCCCGTCGAGGCCGTCCGAGGCCCCGTGGCCGCTCGGCTGGACGGCGACGCCGAAGCCGTTCCGCACGGCGAAGCGGACCACCTCGGCCGCGTCGGCCGCGTTCTCGACCTCCACGACGGCGCTGACCGGCTGGTCGACCGTGAGGTTCCACGCCTGCTTCGCGGTCTCGAAGCCCTCGTCCCCGGGTACGGACACCCGGCCGCGCACCGCGCCGCGGAGTTCCTTGGCCTGCCCTGACTCCATGCCGGCCTGCGTGCCGTAGCCGCCGGTTCTGAGTCCCGTGTCGTGCGAAGTCATTGTCTCTCCTCATGTGGGGCCTGGTAGAGCGCTCCGATCACGCCGACGGGCCCGCAACCGCGTGGGGTGCTTACCATCTACGGTCCACTAGGCCGTTTGGGGAGAACTTGGGACTGACTGGTCGCCAGCTTGTGGCCCGCCCGTAGCCCTGCTCGGACCCTCATGCGGTTCCGGGCGAAGGTGTCAGGACGCGATGTCCGCCATGTCCGTACGATGCTCACGGTACTGACTTGTCGAGTATGGGATGGAGTGCCGTGAAGATCGCCTATGTCACCTACGACGGTCCGGACGACGACCGGGAGGTGCTGCTCGCCGCCTGGAAGCAGGCGGGTGTCGACGGCGCGGCGGTGCGCTGGGACGACCCGGACGCCGACTGGGCCGCCTTCGACGCCGCCGTGGTCCGCTCGACGTGGAACTACATCGACCGCCGCCAGGAGTTCGTGGACTGGGCGCACAAGACCGAGAGCGCGACCCGGCTGCTGAACCCGGCCGCCGTGCTGGAGCGCAACACCGACAAGACCTACCTGCGTGACCTCGAACGGCTCGGGATCCCGATCGTGCCGACCCACTGGGTGGGCGCGGACGACGAGGCGGACCTTCCCGCGTGGGACGACTACGTCGTCAAGCCGGCCGTCTCGGCGGGGGCGCGCGACACCATCCGTACGGCCGGCGTCGACGAGGCGGCGGCGCACGCCGGGCGGATCGTCGCGGGTGGCAAGGTCGCCATGGTGCAGCCGTACCTCGACATGGTGGAGAGCGAGGGCGAGACCTCGCTGATCTTCTTCGGCGGCAGGTTCAGCCACGCCATACGCCGCAACGCCATGCTGGCCAACGGCACCGAGGCCCCCCGCGCGAACCACGTCGGCGCGGACCTCCGCGACCCCGCCCCCGACCAGCTCGATCTCGCGGGACGGGTGCTGGGCTCCATCCCCGAGGACATCCTGTACGCCCGCGTGGACCTGGTCCGCCTTCCCGACGGAAGCCCCGCACTGATCGAGCTTGAACTCACCGAGCCCTACTTCTACCTCGCCTACGCCCCCGGAGCCGCTACCCGCTTCACCACCGCCCTCCGCGCCCTCCTCTGAACGACGCCCTCCTCTGAACGACGACCTCCCCTGAACGACGCGCTCCCCTGAACGACGACCTCCTGTGAACCCTGCCCGGCTCGCGCCCCGCCACCGACGCGCGAGCCGAGCGGCCTCACATGTCGCCGCCGTGCGTGCCGGCGGGTTCGTGGGGTGGGTCTGGTGTCAGGGGTGCTGGCTGGAGACCGAGATGATCTCGCCGGTCATGTACGAGGAGTAGTCCCCGGCCAGGAAGACGATGACGTTGGCGACCTCCCACGGTTCGGCCGGCCTTCCGAACGCCTCTTTCGCGGTCAGTTCGGCGAGCAGGTCGTCGCTGGTCACCTTGGCGAGGAACGGGTGCATGGCCAGCGACGGCGCCACCGCGTTGATCCGTATGCCGTGCCCGGCGGCCTCAAGCGCCGCGCAGCGGGTCAGGGCCATCACCCCGGCCTTGGCGGCGGCGTAGTGCGACTGGCCCTTCTGCGCCCGCCACCCGATGACCGAGGCGTTGTTGACGATCACGCCCCGGCCCTGGGGGATCATGTGCCTGAGCGCGGCACGGGTGCAGCGCATCGTGCCGGTGAGGGTGACGCCGACCACCATGTCCCACTGCTCGTCCGTCATGTCCACCAGGTCGGCCGTGCCGCCGAGGCCGGCGTTGTTGACCACGACGTCGATCCGCCCGTGCGCGTCCATGGCCGCGTCGAACAACGCGAGGACCTGCGCCTCCGAGGTGACGTCGCACGGCACGGCGAGCGGCCGCACCCCGGTCAGCCCGGTCAGCGACGCGGCGGCCTCGGCGAGCCGGCGCTCGTGCCGGTCGGAGATGACGATCGTGGCCCCCTCCTCCGCGCACCGCCTGGCCGTGGCGTACCCGATGCCGGCCCCGGCGGCGGCCGTCACCAGCGTGACCTTCCCGTCGAGCAGGCCGTGCGCGGGTGGGTAGGCGGGGGTCATGGCGAGCTCCTGTCGGGATGGCGCCTGCCCGGGTCAGCGGTCCTTCGGCAGGCCGAGCGTACGTTCGGCGATGATGTCGCGCTGGATCTCGCTCGAACCGGCATAGATCGTGTCGGCGCGGCTGAACAGGTAGAGCCGCTGGAGGTCGTTGAGGTCGTACGGCTCGCCACCCGCCACCAGGCCTTCCCGTCCCTGCACGGCCTGCGCCAGCTCGCCCAGCCTGCGGTGCCACTCCGACCAGTAGAGCTTGGCGATCGAGACCTCAGGCCCCGGCTCGCCCGCCGACAGGGACGTCATCGTGCGCAGGGCGTTGAACCGCATGATCTCCAGCTCCAGCCACGACCGGACGAGCCGGTCGCGCAGCACCGGGTCCTCCGCCGCGCCGGTGCGCTCGGCCGTCTCGATCACCGTGTCCAGTTCGCGCCTGAAGCCGATCTGCTGGCCGAGCGTGGAGGCGCCGCGCTCGTACCCCAGCGTGGCCATGGCGACCCGCCAGCCCTCCCCGGGCGCGCCCAGGATGTCGGCGGCGGCCGTACGGGCGCCGTCGAAGAAGACCTCGCTGAACTCGCTCGTGCCCGTCATCTGGACGATGGGACGGACCTCGACGCCGGGCTGGTCCATGGGCACCAGCAGGTACGACAGGCCGCGGTGCCGCCGCGAGCCCGGCTCGGTCCTGGCCAGGACGAAGCACCAGCCGGCCACGTGCGCGAGGGACGTCCATACTTTCTGACCGGTGATGACCCATTCGCCGCCCTCCAGGGTGGCGCGGGTGCGCACGCCCGCCAGGTCGGAACCGGCGTCCGGTTCGGAGTACCCCTGGCACCAAAGCTCCTGGCCCGACTGGATGGGCGGCAGGAACCGGCGCTTCTGCTCCTCGGTGCCGAAGTCGAGGATCGTCGGCCCGATCAGGCCCTCGCCGATGTGACCCACCCGGGCGGGCGCGTTCGCCCTGGCGTACTCCTCGTGGAAGATCACCTGCTGGTCGAGGGGCGCGTCGCGCCCGCCGTACTCCTCCGGCCAGCCGAGGCAGGTCCACCGGGCTGCGCCGAGGTGGCGCTCCCAGGCCATGCGAAGCTCGTGACCCTCGTGCTCCCGGCCGGGCCCGCCGAGCCCCCGGGCGCCGGCGAACTCGCCGGTCAGGTTCTCCTCCAGCCAGGAACGGACCTCCTCGCGGAAGCCGTCGCTCATGCGTCGAACCGGCCGTAGCCTCCGCGGAAGAACACCAGGGGCCCGCGGTCCTCGTGCGTGTCCAGGTCGTGGACGCGGGCCACGACGATCAGGTGGTCCCCCGCGAGGTGCTCCGTCTCCACCGAGCAGTCGATCCAGGCGAGCGCGCCGTCGAGGACGGGGCTCCCGCCGGGGGAGGTGGTCCAGGCGAGGCCGGCGAACTTGTCCCCGCCCCTGGCGGCGAGCTGCCTGCTGACCTGTTCGTGGTGTTCGGCGAGGACGTTCACGCAGAGTCGCTCCGCCGACCTCAGCCTTGGCCAGGTCGTGCTGGTGTGCGCGACGCAGAAGGCCACCAGCGGGGGGTCGAGCGAAACAGAGGTGAAGGAGTTGGCCACGAGCCCGCACGGCTCACCGCTCACCGGGTCGAGCGCCGTGATCGCGACCACACCGGTCGCGAACCGGCCCAGCACGTTCCTGAAATGCTGCCCGCCGGTCAAGGAGGCGGACTGCCCGTTCGCGGCGGAGGCGCGCCGTCCGTTCGTGGTGGGGGACTGCGTCGTGGAGGAACGGGTCGTGGAGGAACGGGTCGTGGAGGACTGCGGGGAGCCGGGACGGACGGGCGGGAGAGGCGGCAAGGGGGGAGGAGGAACGGACGCGCCGTCGCGCACCGTGGAGGGGTGCCCGTGGACCGCGGCGGCGCCGTGCGGCGCGATCAGCCGGGCCGCGTGGGTGCTCATCGTCGTACTCGCCTCCTTGGGTGGCGCCTGGCTCCCCCAGGAAGTGCTCGACGGGGAGGACGTGAGGGGGGCGGTCTCCTCCATCGTATCCCTTACTTTACCAAGCGCTTGCTTGGAAGATAGGAGAGGTGATGCCGCGATGTCAAGCCGGTCGCGTCTTCCCGCATGTCAGTTGGCCTCCTCGACCTCGCCCGCCTCGGTCTCGCTCACGGCGGTGGCGTGATCAGAGTGCAACCTCAACCGTGGTTGAAGTCAAGGCGGTCCCATGCGGAGATCGTTGACAGCTTCGGTGAGGCGCACCTAGCCTCGAAGCCGTACAAGCGCTTGCTCAACAGCGGACGGCCGGGAGGCGGCGTGCTCACGACGGCCCAGCCCCCAGCGGGACCGGGCGGGCGGGCCACGCGCCCTGCCCGAGAGGCCGGGCGATGAGCGGGCTGCGCGACCGTACCGCCATCGCGGGGGTCGGATACACCGCGTTCTCCAAGAACTCCTGGGTCAGCACGCTGACGCTGGCCTGTGAGGCCGTCCTCGCCGCGCTGGACGACGCGGGGCTCACCGCCGACGACGTCGACGGCATCGCCACCCACCGCGTCGGCGACTCCGCCGCGCCGTCGGTCGTCGGGCCGGCGCTCGGCATCGACGCGCCCGCGTGGTACCTCGACCAGTTCGGCGGGGGCAGCGTCTCCCACGGCGTGGTCGGCCAGGCGGCCCTCGCCGTGGCGGCGGGCGTCGCGGAGACCGTGGTCTGCTACCGCGCCATCAACGCCCGGTCGGAGTTCCGCATGGGCGGTACGGGCCGGGCGGCGCCGGTCAGCCCGGAGACGCAGTACCAGGTGCCCTACGGGTACACCGCCCCGCCGCAGCAATACGCGATGTACGCCCGCGCTCACATGCTGAAATATGCCACGAAAGCTGAGCATTTCGGGCAGTTGGCCGTCACGCAGAGGGCGAACGCGGCCAAGAACGCGCGTGCCCTGATGCGCACGCCCATCACCATGGACGACTACCTCGCCAGCCGCTGGATCGCCGAACCGTTCCGCCTCCTGGACTGCTGCCTGGAGACCGACGGGGCATGCGCCGTCGTCGTCACCACGGCCGAGCGCGCCAGGGACCTGCGCCGGCGGCCGGTCCTGATATCGGCCGCGGCCTGGGGAGGCGGGGACTCCTTCCTGTCGGGCGGCGCGACCCCCGCCGACCCCACGACCACCAGTGCGGCCGAACTGGCGCCCCGCCTGTACGGGATGGCGGGCGCGGGCCCGAAGGACATCGACGTCGCCGAGCTGTACGACTGCTTCACCTACTCGGTGATCGTCCAGCTTGAGGACTACGGCTTCTGCGCCAAGGGGGAGGG
Organism: Sphaerisporangium sp. NPDC049003; assembly: GCF_043197795.1. Lineage (NCBI taxonomy): Bacteria > Bacillati > Actinomycetota > Actinomycetes > Streptosporangiales > Streptosporangiaceae > Sphaerisporangium > Sphaerisporangium sp. NPDC049003. The sequence continues at coordinate 276,769 of NZ_JBICTU010000002.1, read as the reverse complement.
CGGGCCGTTCGTCGCCTCCGGGGCGACCGCGCTCGACGGATCCCTCCCGGTGAACACCCACGGCGGGTTCCTGTCGGAAGGCTACGTGCACGGGATGAACCACATCGCCGAGGCCGTCTCGCAGCTCAGGGGCGACGCGGGGGACCGCCAGGTGCCGGGAGCCGAGGTGGCGCTGTCCACGGCCCAGCCCGGCTACATCCTGCCCGCGACCTCCGCGCTGGTCCTGCGGAAGGGATGACATGATCAAGCCCGTCCCCGACCGGGACTCCGCCGAGTGGTGGGAGCGCGTCGCCAGGCACGAGTTCGTGATCCAGGCCTGCGAGGGCTGTGGCACGCTCCGCTTCCCGGCCCGCGCGTACTGCCCCCGCTGCCGCGGCAGGCGGTGGAGCTGGCGGGAGGTCAGCCCCACCGGGCGGATCATGAGCTGGATCGTCAACCACCAGCCGTTCCTGCCCGACGCCCCCACGCCGTACACGGTCGTCATGGTGCGCCTCGCCGACGCCCCCGGCTGCGTGATGGTCGGCAACTGGCACCAGTACGTGGAGCCGGTGGCGGACCAACTCGTGCGGGCGTCCTACACCTACGTCGACGAGCGGCTCTCACTGATCAACTGGCAGCCGCTGTGAGGTGGTGACGGAAGCGTGTCCTGGCGGGCGTGGGGGACCCGCCAGGACACGCTCCGCTCCGGCGCGGCGGCCAGGACCCCGGCGAGGGTTGGGGTCCTGGCCGTCGTTCATCGCACGGAGTCTGTGGGGGGCCGGTCGCCGGACTGGTCGTCCCAGTCGTGGGGCGCTTCGTCTCCCGGCCTTCTGAGATGGCGCTTGAGGAGCTGAGCCGCGCCGACGGGATCGGCCGCGGGGTGGGTGACGGTGAGGCCGTCCTCGTTCCAGACGAACGAACCCTTCCTGCACCAGACCGTCAGCTCCGTGGTCACCGAGAGCACGGACATCCCTTTTCCGCTGCTCTGATACGTGTGGGTGAACCCCTCTCGATGCAGCGCGTAGCGCAGTAGACGCGTCGCCTCGCGGGGATCGTGCCAAGGCAGATACGGCGTGCCCGCTCTTACCGCCAGCACTGGCCCTCACTCCCTCGCCGACCCTTTGATGGATTTGTACCAACGTTTGGATAATGCGGTGTGGAGACGCTTGGGTCAAGGGGTTGTTTGCTGTCAGATCGAGATCGTCTAGATTCGTAGGTACAAAAGGACGCAACCGTAGGTGAGATTTGGCACGGTCGACGCTGTACCAGCAGGTGGCCGGCGAGCTGCGCAGGGCCATCTACTCCGGCGAGCTCGGGCCCGGAGCCCAGCTGCCGACGGAGATGGACCTCATGGACAGCCATGAGGTCAGCCGAAACACGGTACGGCTCGCTCTGGCCGAGCTTGAGAACGAGGGCCTGATCACCCGGATGCGCCGCCGCGGCAGCTTCGTCCGCGACCGCAGGGCGCTGCTCATGCGCCCGCAGGACGAGCTGGGCGCCTCCCCGGGGGTGATGCGCCGGGAAGCCTTCGCCGAGGCCGTCACCAAGGAGGGCCGCAAGCCGGGGCAGGAGATCGAGGTCTCCATCGTGGAGCCTCCCGAGGAGATCGCGGCCAGGCTGGAGCTCGACGAGCACTCCGTGGCCGTGGTGCGGCGACGTCTCCGCTACGTGGACGACCAGCCGTACAACACCAACGACTCCTACTTCCCGCACGCGCTCGTCAGCGACTCCGAGATCGCCCGTCCGTCGGACATCACGCGCGGAGCCAACCGCGTGCTGGAGGAGCTCGGCCACCGGCAGGTCCGGGTTGTGGATGACATATCCGCACGCATGCCGACTCCTGAGGAATCCTCCCGGCTGCAACTCGAACCTGGTACCCCTGTTGTCGTATATGTCCGAGTTGGTTATGACCGTGACGACACCCCGGTCCGAGTCGCCGTGTCGGTCCTGCCCGCCGACAAGCATCTGATCAGGTACGAGCTCGAACTGAGCTGACCTCGCGCGCCGCCGAAGTGGCGGCGATCGCGACGTCTCGCCTTTCGGCGCGGGCCGGGGCCGCCACCGCGGCCGACCACGCCCGCCGGCCCGGCGGCGAACGCCGTTCACACCGGCCTTCACTGATAAAGCCGCGCGCCCCCCGTCGAGCACGCTCCGTGTTCAGGGCGCTACCGAAGGCGACGAAAGGATGACTCATGCACCCCGACACCCTCCACCTCGGAGCCTCGCTCACCCTCCGCAACGCCACCCCCGACGATCTCCCAGGCGTCCTCGCGCTCCTGGCGGAGACGGCGGGCTGGCTCCACGGCCGGGGCATCCGGCAGTGGCCGGCCGCGGGCTTCCCCGCCGCCCGCATCGAGCCGCTGATCGCCGAGGGCACCCTGTGGGTGCTGGACGACGAGGAGACCCGCGGAGGGCGGGAAACGCTTTCCGCCCCCGCGGCGACCCTGGCCCTCGACGACCACGCCGACCCCGAGTTCTGGAGGCGCGGCGACCACCCGGAGAGCGGCCTGTACGTCCACAAGCTGGCCGTCGGGCGTGCCTTCTCCGGGCAGGGCCTCGGTGAGACCCTGCTCGACTGGGCGGCCCTGCGCGTGGCGGCGGCCGGGCGCCGGTGGCTGAGGCTCGACTGCTCCAAGGACAACCCGGGGCTCCAGGGCTACTACCAGAAGGTGGGTTTCCGGCATGTCCGGACGGTGGACCTCCCGCACCGCGCCTCGGGCGCGCTGTTCCAGAGGGCCGCCGACCTTGGGTCTCCTTCGCTTCCGCGTGCGCGCCGGCGGAAGCCTTCGCACGCGCATTCCAGGTGATGACAGGCATAGCGGACGCTCTTGCCGTCGGGGAGAGATCATGAAGTAGCCGTCCAACCCCGGACAGGTGAGGGCCTGTGGGTGGTAGCGGTCCAACTCGGGACAGGAGGGTCCGATAGCCTCAGGACCCATGACCGGATCGCTGCTAGAGGTGATCGCGCTGGACGTGCGCGACGCCGTGGCCGCAGAGGAGGGCGGCGCGGACCGCCTGGAGATCGTGGCCGACATGTCCGTCGGCGGGCTGACCCCCGCCCCGGAGACCGTCGCGGCGATCGCCGAGCAGTCCGCGCTACCCCAGATGGTGATGCTCCGCTCCAACGGGGGCTTCACCGTGACACCCGAGGAGCTCGAAGGCCTGGAGCGGGACGCCCGCACCCTGGCGGACGCCGGAGCGGCGGGGTTCGTCTTCGGCTTCCTCGACGAGCAGGGTGCGGTCGACCTGGCGGCCACCAAGGCGCTCATCCACGCCGTCACCCCCCTGCCCTGGACCTTCCACCGCGCCGTGGACAACGCCGCCGACGTGCAGGCGGGCTGGCGGGCCGTACGGCTGTTGCCGAACCTCGCGACCGTGCTCACCTCCGGCGAGGTCTCCGGCATCGCGGCGGGGCTGCCGGTCCTGCGGTCACGGGCCGAGGCGGGCGACGCGCCCCTGATCCTCGCCGGAGGCGGGCTCAAGCCGCATCTCGTCCCCCCGTTACTCGACTACGGCGTGCGCGCCTTCCACGTCGGCGGCGCCGTACGGGCGTCGTGGTCCGACCCCGTCGACCCCCGGCTGGTCCGGCGGTGGCGCGACCTGGTGGACACGATCTGACGTGCGCCTCACCCTTGGAGACCATGACGTCCCCGGCGCGGGCGCGGCGCTCGGCGAGCAGGCGGAACGCTACCCCGGCCCCACGGGCGCCTGGCAGCCCGTGCACACCGTGTACGTGCCCGCCGACCGGTTCGACCGGGAAACGGTCCGGTCGTGGGGAGCGGCGGCCCTGGGGCTCATGGAGAGCCACCTGCCGGGCGACGCCGAGCTGTCGTCGGTGTTCGGGCCCCTGCCCGGCGGCCTGGCCTCGGACGTGCGCCGCCGGGTGGCGCGCAAGCTGGCCGCCGAGCCCGTCGAGGACCTGAGAATCGACTTCGAGGACGGGTACGGCGTGCGCCCCGGCGCGGAGGAGGACGCCCACGCCGAGGCCGCGGCCGAGGCGGTCGCCGCGATGCGGTCCTCGGGCACGCTGCCGCGGCGCTGGGGCATCCGGGTCAAGTCGTTCGCCGACGGCGACCCCGCGCGTGCCCTCCGCACGCTGGACGGGTTCCTGACCGGGGTGGTCGAGCGGGTGGGCTCCCTTCCCGACGGCTTCACGGTCACCTTCCCGAAGGTGCTGATGGAGGCCTACCTCGGGCAGTTCGCCGACCGTCTTCCCCTCCTGGAGGAGGGGCTCCGGCTGCCGCCCGGGACGCTGCGGTTCGAGATGCAGGTGGAGGCGCCGCAGACGGTGATGTTCCTCCTGCGCTCGCCCGATCTCGTGCCCTCGCTGCGCGGGCGGCTGGCTGCGGCGCACTTCGGGGTGTTCGACTACACCGCCGCCTGCGGGCTCCCGCCGGCCGAGCAGCGCCTGGACCATCCGGTGTGCGACCACGCCCGCGAGGTCATGCGCACCGCGCTGGCGGGCACGGGGGTCGAGCTGTCGGACGGCTCGCTGGCCGCCTCGCCCGCCTCGGACTCGACGGGCGACGTGCACGCGCTGTGGCGCGCCCACGCCGGGATGGTCCGCCACTCCCTGCGCCACGGGTTCTACCAGGGCTGGGACATGCACCCCTCGCACCTGGTCAGCAGGTACGCCACCGTCTACGCCTTCCATCTGGCCGGCCGGGACGCCCACGCGGAGCGCGTACGGGCCTGGGAGGCGCGGCGGGACGCGGGCGGCGGCGTGATGGACGAGCCCGCCACGATCAAGACCCTCTCGACCGCCCTCCACCGGGCGTCCCTGGCGCTGGGGGACTAGGGACGCGGGATGCTGCGCAGGTTCGCGCGGGCCATCTCGACCATCTTGCCCACGCCGCCGCTGACGACGATCTTGCCCGCCGCGAGCGCGAAGCCCTTGATCTGGGCGGGCGTGACGCGCGGCGGCACGGCGAGCACGTTGGGATCGGTGACCAGGTCGACCAGGTACGGACCCGGGGCCGACAGGGCGTGCGCGAGCCCGTCGCGGACCTCCGAGGGCTTCTCGACGCGCAGCGACGGGATCCCGGCCGCCGCCGCTATCGCCGCGTAGTCCACGGGCGCGTGGTCGGTCCCGTAGTCGGGGAACCCGTCCACCAGCATCTCCAGCTTGACCATGCCGAGCGACGAGTTGTCGTACACGACGATCTTCACGGGCAGGTCGTGCAGGCGCACGGTGAGCAGCTCGCCCAGCAGCATCCCGAGGCCGCCGTCCCCCGACATCGAGATCACCTGGCGGTCCGGGTAGGCGAACTGCGCGCCGATGGCGTGGGGCAGCGCGTTCGCCATGCTGCCGTGGAGGAAGGAGCCGATCACCCGCCGCCTGCCGTTCGGCGTGAGGTAGCGCGCGGCCCACACGTTGCACATGCCGGTGTCCACGGTGAACACCGCGTCGTCGGCCGCCAGGTCGTCCAGGACGGCCGTGGCGTACTCGGGGTGGATCGGCACGTGGTGGTCGACGTCCTTGGTGTAGGCGTCGACGACGCGTTCGAGGTCGCGCGCGTGATCGCGCAGCATGCGGTCGAGGAAGCTCCGGTCGGTCTTCTGGCGCACCAGGGGGAGCACGGTGCGCAGCGTCTCGCCGACGTCCCCGTGTACGGCGACGTCGAGGGGCGTGCGGCGGCCCAGCTTGGTGGGGTCGTGGTCGACCTGGACGGTGTGCCCCTGGGGCAGGAAGTTGTCGTAGGGGAAGTCCGTGCCCAGCAGCACCACCAGGTCGGCGTCGTTCAGCGCGTCGTAGCAGGCGCCATAGCCGAGCAGGCCGTTCATGCCGACGTCGAAGCGGTTGTCGTACTGGATCCACTCCTTGCCGCGCAGGCTGTGCCCGATGGGGGCCCAGACTCTGGCGGCCAGGGCCATGACCTCCTCGTGGGCGTCCCGGCAGCCCGCGCCGCAGAACAGGGCGACCCGCTGCGCGGCGTTCAGGGCGTAGGCCAGCGCCCGCACCTGGGAGGGCGGCGGCGCGACGACGCCCCTCTCGGTGACCAGCGTGCTCGTGCCCGTCGGGCGCGCGGTGGGCAGCGCGGCGACGTCGCCGGGGAGCACCACCACAGACACCCCGCCCAGCCCCTCGGCGTACTGCATGGCGATGCGCAGCACCCTCGGCATCTGCTCCGGACTGGTGATCATCTCGCAGTAGTGGCTGCAGTCGGCGAACACCCGTTCGGGATGGGTCTCCTGGAAGAAGCCGGTGCCGATCTCGGGCGAGGGCAGGTGCGAGGCCAGGGCCACCACGGGCGCACCCGTGCGGTGGGCGTCGTACAGGCCCTGGATCAGGTGGGTGTTGCCGGGCCCCTGGCTGCCCGCGCAGACCGCGATCCTCCCGGTGAGCTGGGCCTCGGCCGCGGCGGCGAACGCTCCGGCCTCCTCGTTGCGCACGTGTACCCAGTCGATGCCGTCGGCGCGGCGGATCGCGTCCACGATCGGGTTGAGGCTGTCGCCGACGACGCCGTAGACGCGCTGCACACCGCCCTGCCGGAGCACCTTGACGAACTGCTCGGCGACCGTGGCGCTCATGGCCGGGCCTTCGCGGCGGCCCGGCGGGCGTGCGGATACGTCTGAGTGGTCATCGAGCGGTCCCCCCGGTCCGGTCAGCGGTCCGCGCCGTGGCAGGGAGCCGCCGTCTCGGATACTCCTTCCGCGCCGCACGCCGCGCAAACGTCCCCGCCTGCCGTACGGCCGCGACCGCCTGCCGTACGGCCGCGACCGCCTGGGTGTCAGCCGGAGAGCCGACGGCCGCAGGCGGCGAGCATCGCGGGGCGGCCGACGAGCTTGACGTGCTCTCCCCGGCCGAGGGACGTGGCGAGCGAGGCCTCCGCCGCCTCGATGGCGAGCCACTGGGCGTACGTCACGGGGCTCACCCCGCGCGCGGCCAGCAGGTCGTCCAGCCGGGACACAGGGGCGGCGCGCCCGGGGCGCGCGGCCAGGTCGGCGAGCAGCGTGCGCACGGTCTCGGCCGCGTCGGACTTGTTGGTGCCGATGACGCCGGTCGGCCCGCGCTTGAGCCATCCCGCGACGTACTGCCCCTCGGACACCCGCCCGGCGACGTTCGGCACGGTCATCGTCGCGGCGTCGAAGGGCACGTCCGGCAGGGGGACGCTCTGGTAGCCCACCGACCGCAGCACCATGCCGGCCGGGATGGTCTCGAACTCCCCCGTGCCGGCGACCCGGCCGCCGGCCAGCGTCGTGCGCTCCAGCCGGAGCGCCTCGACCCGGGAGGACCCGAGGATCTCGACCGGCCGCAGCCAGAAGCGCACGTCGAGCCGGCGCGGGCGTCCCGTGGCCGTATGGGCGCACCAGGACCGCAGGACCTCGACGTTGCCGCGGACCTGCCGCGACAGCTCGCTCACGTCGTTGGCGCCGCCCTCCTCGGGCCGGACCAGGACGTCGCAGTTCGGTAGCTCGCCCAGCTCCCTGAGCTCCTTGAGGGTGAACTTGGCGTGCTCGGGGCCGCGCCTGCCGATCATGTGGACGCGCGTCACCTGGCTCTTCGCCAGGCGGTCGAGCACCTCCTGCGGGACGTCGGTGGAGCGCAGCTCGTCGGCGGTCTTGGCCAGGATCCTGACCACGTCGACGGCGACGTTGCCGACGCCGATCACGGCCACCTCGGTGCTGTCGAGGGAGAAGGCGTCGGGCGGCATGTCAGGGTGGCCGCAGTACCAGTTGACGAAGTCGGTCGCCGCCACACTGCCGGGAAGGTCCTCGCCGGGGATGCCGAGATGCCGGTCGACCATCGCGCCCGTGCAGTAGACGACCGCGTCGTAACTGGCGGCCAGGTCGGCGGCGGAGACGTCGGATCCGAGCTCGACGCCGCCGAGGAAGCGCACCGAGGGCAGCTCCAGCACCCGCCTCAGGTAGCCGGCGATCGACTTGATGGAGGTGTGATCAGGCGCGACGCCGTATCTGACCAGGCCGTACGGAGTGGGCAGGCGGTCGAGCACGTCGATCTCGACGGGCTCTCCGGCCTGCTTGGTCAGGGCCTCGGCCGTGTAGATCCCGGCGGGACCCGATCCCACGATCGCCACGCGAAGCGACATGTGGCCTCCTTAGCGGGGCTCGACGGCCCCACATCCTCATGGAGCCGATTGTCGCGGAACGCGGTCCTCCGGGCCAGACTCGCGCGCCGGAGGCCATCGAGATAATCCGGTTCCGCTACCCCCGGCCCTCCTCGGGCGCCCGGGCGCGGAGCCGCCGCTTGTCGACCTTGCCGTTCGCGTTGACGGGAAGATCGTCCACGACGATCACCTGGCGGGGCACCTTGTAGTTCGACATGTTCCCTCGTGCCCAGCCTATGATCTCGGCGGGGTCGATCGCGCTGCCCGGACGCGGGACCACGTACGCGAGGCCCGCCTCGCCCGTGCGCCCGTCCGGCACGCCGACGACGGCGGCCTGGGCCAGGTCGCCGCGGTGCAGCAGCAGGCTCTCGACCTCGGCCGGCGAGACGTTGAAGCCGTTGACGATGAACAGCTCCTTCTTGCGGTCGACCACCGAGACGTTCCCGCCCGCGTCCATCGTGCCTATGTCGCCCGTGCGCAGCCAGCCGTCCTCGATCGCCTCGGCCGTCTTGGCCGGTTCGCCCCAGTAGCCGCGCATCACGCCGTAACCGCGCTGGAGGATCTCCCCGCGCTCGCCCGCCGCCACCTGCTTGCCGTCGTCGTCCACGATCTTGACCTCGATGCCCGGCACCGGCCGGCCGGTGGAGGAGGCGATCACCTCGACCGGGTCGCCCGTCCGGGTCATCGACACGACCGTGCCCTCCATCAGCCCGTAGGCGTTGATCACGCGTTCGAGGCCCGCCTCCCGGAGCAGCCGGCGGATCAGCTCGGCCGGCACGGCGGCGGCGCCGCAGATCGCCACGCGGACGGAGTGCCCGGTGATGTCCACCTCGTCCTGGAGGCGGTGGAACAGCGTGGGCGCCCCGGCCAGGACGGTGATCCGCCCGTCCTGGACGAGGTCCCGGAGCACGGCCGGGGTGAACACCTTGACCGGAATGAGGGTGGCGCCCCGCATCACCCCGGCGAGCAGGCCCGCGTTCAGGCCGAAGCCGTGCGCGAACGGCGCGATCACCGGGTAGCGGTCGCCCTCGCGGAGCGTGACGATCTCGGCCCAGTCCCAGTAGCCGCGCACGATCTGGCCGTGGTCGAGCATCACCCCCTTCGGCGTGCCCGTGGTGCCCGAGGTGGACATGATCTCGCACAGGTCGTCCGGCCGTACGGCGAGCGCCCGCTCCTCGGCGGTGTCGTCGGAGATCCATGCTCCTGCGGCGAGCACGCGGGAGGGCCGCAGCATGCCGGGACGGCCCGCCCCCTCGGGGGTGATCGCGTGGAGCAGCTCGGGCAGCCCGGCGAAGGGCCGCCCGGCGCCGGGCTCCGCGTCCTCGCCGGGCTCCCCGCGCCCTGCCTGCTTGGGCGGCCCGGCCGCCGAGGCCAGCAGGTCGGCGAACGCGGGAGCGCCGTCGAGGTTGTCGCCCATGATGAGCACGCCGGCGCCCGTCCTGCGGAGCACCTCGGCCGCCTCGATGCCCTTGTAGCGCGAGGAAAGCGGCACGATGACCGCCCCGGCGTCCCAGATGCCGTACGCGCCGACCGCCCAGTGCGCGTCGTTGTGCCCCCAGATGGCGACCCGGTCGCCGAGTTCGACGCCGAGCGCGATGAGTCCCTTGGCGACGACCGCGGCGCGTGCGCGCAGCTCGGCGAGCGACAGCCGTACGTCACCGTCGACGATCACCGTGAGGTCCGGGTGGCGGGCCGCCCTATCGCGCAGCATGCGCGGGATCGTCCCCCAGCCTGGCACGGTGTTCTCGCCGTCTGGAACCATGGTCGCGCCTCCCGGTTCGTGAGCCTGACTGACCGCCCGTCAGTGGGCTATGGCGGTGCGGTCCCTGCCGAGATGGTGGCCACGGGCGTCGGCGACCGTGCCCGGACGGGCCGTCCCGGCCACGTCGCCGGAGACTTCCACGCCCAGTTTGATCGGAGTGAGCGCCGAAAGCGACTGCTCGACGCGGGACCGCCACATCGGGTTCCCCACCAGGCTCGCGCGGCCGAAAATCACCTTCAGCGTCGCCGCGTCGAGGGTGCCCCGGCGGGAGATCGCGAGCTCCCAGGACCTCACGCCGTCGATCCTGGACAGGGCCTTCTCGATGCGGGGAAGCGACAGCCACACGCCCCTGACCAGCACGTGGTCGCCGACCGTGTGGGACGGCGCGGGGATCTCGGCCGCGTCGCCGACCCGGGCGACCTGCCCGGTGCGCACGACCGCGCCTCCGAGCGCGGGATGGCCGGTCGGCGTGAGGACCAGCTCGGCCAGGCCGCCCGACCCCTCGAAGGGCGAGTCCTTGTCCAGCGAGGCGAGGCCGAGCAGCCCGCCGGCCAGGGGGGTGAGCGGAGCGGTGTCCGAGTCGCGCCAGGCCAGCGCGCCGCCGCTGTAGGGGTTGGCGTAGACCTCGGTCACGGACGCCTCGAACTCGCCGGCCAGGTGGCCGAGGGTGCCCCGGGAGGCGATCTCGCCGGTGAGCACCAGGTGCCGCAGCCCGAGGTCCAGAGGGTCGAGCAGGAACTCCAGGTGCAGCCGGGCGAGGAAGTCCATCGCCCCGGTGGGGGTGGTCACCAGCGTGGTGGCCCCGAGCGACCTCAGCGCGTGGTGCAACCGCATCCGGCCGCGCGGCCCGGCCGAGGCGGAAGCCGCCGCGACCTCGGCGCCGGCGGCGGCCCACAGCGCTCCGGCGGGCTCGGCCAGCGCCACGACGATCCGGTCGCGGTCGCCGACCCCCGCCGCCCGCAGCGCCCGCGCCGTGAGGCCGCCGGCGGCCGTGTCACCGGGGTCCAGCGGCCACGCGCTCGACGCGTCGGGCGCCACCTGGAGCAGGCCGGTGGCCGTACGGGCGGCCGTCCCCAGGTCGTCCCTGGTCAGCCAGCGGGTCGTCGTCAACGCATGACCTCCCCCATGAACAGCTCGATCGAGTCGCGTACGCGGTCGTGGGCGAGGCCGCCCACCTGCGCCTGGAGGATCAGGTCGGTGGCCCCCGCCTCGGCGATCCTCGCGACGGCCTTGCGGGAGCCCTCCACGTCGTCCACGACGACCATCAGGTGCTCGCGCAGCGTCGCCATCGCCTCGTCGGGCGGCAGCCCGGCGGCGAGCTGCCCGAGGACCTTGTGGGTGGCGTGCCGGGCGTCGTAGTAGTCGGGCGGCGTCACCAGGTTGACCTGCCGCCGGATGTACCACAGGACCGGGTCGGCGGCGGTCGCGATGGCCTCCTCGCGCGTCGGCGCGACGTGCCACGGGATCATCAGCGCGATCCTGCGGGTGGCGGGGTCGAAGCCGTGGTCGGCGAGGCATTCCTTGTACCGCGCGATGTCCGATGCCACGTCGTCGATGCCCTTGAGCATGGTCATGCCGAGCAGGTGGTACCCGTGCTTGGCCGCCGCGAGGTAGCCCTCCAGGGAGGTCGACGCGACCCAGACCGGGGGATGCGGCACCTGGGTGGGCCGGGGGTAGACCGCGACGTCGGGGATCTCGAAGAACTCGTTGGAGCGGGTGATCGGCTCGCCGTCGGCGTTCCAGATCGCGAGCACCGCCTCCAGGCAGTCCTCCCAGATCTTGCGGGACTGCTCGAACGGCCGCTGGAAGGCCTGGTATTCGAGCGGCGACGCGCCTCGGCCCGTGCCGAACTCGACGCGCCCGTTGCTGAGGACGTCCAAGGTGGCGACCCGCTCCGCCGTGCGGATGGGGGACTGGAAGGGCAGCAGCACCACCCCGAGGCCGAGATGGATCCGCTCGGTGCGCTGGGAGATGGCCGCGAGCACCAGATCGGGGGCGGAGGAGTGGGAGAAGCCCCGGGTGAAGTGGTGCTCCACGAACCACGCGGTGTCGTATCCCAGGCGGTCCCCGAGCACGACCTGGTCGATCACGTTCTCGAACGTCCGCCGTTCCACCTCGCGGGTGCGCCCGCGGACCTCCAGTTCGTATCCCAGGCTGATCCGTAGGGACGTCATCCGCGCCTCCGTTCCACCACTCGACCCAACCCAATTCAACCAAGCGCTCGCTTGGCGAGATTACCAGCCGCGACGAGCCGCAACAAGCAGTGCCCTCTTCGAGGGGCGTCGTGGCGGGCGCGGGAACCCGGGTCGCGATCCGGCGCGCGGCTGCCGGCGACGAAGGGAAGAGCGACGCGGCGAGGCGCGCGCGGTGGGCCTGGGGCGGGCCGAAGAGCTGGGCGTCGCAGGTGGCGCGCTTGAAGGACAGATGGGCGTCGTGCTCCCAGGTGACGCCGAGGCCGCCGTGGATCTGGATGTTCTCGCCCGCCGCCGCCAGATAGGCCTCGGTGCAGTACGACCCGGCGATGGCCGCGCGCACGGGCAGCTCCTCCTCGGTCGCGCGTGCGGCGGCGTACGCGGCGGACCGCGCCGACTCCACCGCGAGCAGCATGTCGGCCAGCTTGTGCTTGACCGCCTGGAAGGAGCCGATCGGACGGCCGAACTGGTGACGCTTCTTGGCGTGGGCCACGGCGGCGGCCAGGCAGCGCGCCGCTCCGCCCGCCTGCTCGGCGGCGAGCGCGGCCACGCCGAGGTCGCGCACCCGCGCGGCGGGGCGTGCGTCCCCGAGCCGCCGTGCCGGGGCGCCGTCGAAGACCAGCTCGGCGAGCGGGCGCGTGCGGTCGAGGGTCGCATGCGGCCTGCGCGCCGTCGGCCGCGCCTCGACGAGCGAGCCGCCCACGTAGGCCAGGACGACCTCCCCGTCGAGCGCGTACGGGACCGAGCCGTGCAGGCGCTGCCCGTTGAGCCGCAGGCGGGCCTCGCCCGGCAGCACGACCGTCGCGGTCGCCGACCCGCCGGCGATCCGCGGCAGCAGGCGGCGCATCGCCTCCCGGTCCCCGCTCGCCTTGACCGCCTCCGCCGCGAGCACGGCGGTCGACAGGTAGGGGAGCGGCGACAGGGACCGGCCGAGCTCCTCGCAGACGACGGCCACCTCCGCCATGCCGCATCCCGCCCCGCCGTACTCCTCCGGGACGGTGAGCCCGGCCACCCCCAGCTCGCCCGCGAACCTCCTCCACAGCTCCCGCGCGTCCCCGGCGCCCGTTTCTGGGGAGCCGGTGAAGGCCGGGGCGGGCGGGCACGCGTCGCGCAGGAAGTCGCGCACCGTGACGCGCAGCTCGTGCTGCTCCTGGGTGGGATCCATGCTGGTAGCTTAACAAGCGATTGCTTGGCCAAGGGGGCGCCGGGCAGGGGTCGCGGACGTAAATCGGGCGACGCCCGCGCGAGACTCGATAGCCTGTATACCTGTCAATCCCCGCGACCGAGGAGTAGCCGTGCCGCTGCGTATGTCCACCCTGTTCCTGCGCACCCTGCGTGAGGATCCGGCGGACGCGGAAGTGCCGAGCCACAAGCTGCTCGTCCGCGCCGGCTATGTCCGCCGCGTCGCCCCGGGCATCTACTCATGGCTGCCCCTCGGCAAGATCGTCATGGAGAACGTCGCCCGCGTCGTGCGCGAGGAGATGAACGCCATAGGCGGCCAGGAGGTCCTGTTCCCCGCGCTGCTGCCCCGCGACTACTACGAGGCCACCGGCCGCTGGACCGAGTACGGCGACACGCTGTTCCGGCTGAAGGACCGCAAGGGCGCCGACTACCTGCTCGGGCCCACCCACGAGGAGATGTTCACCGACATGGTCAAGGGGGAGTACTCCTCCTATAAGGACTATCCGGTAATCCTCTACCAAGTCCAGACGAAGTACCGCGACGAGGCGCGTCCCCGGGCCGGAATCCTGCGTGGCCGCGAGTTCATCATGAAGGACTCCTACTCCTTCGACCTCGACGACGACGGCCTCAAGCGCTCGTACGAGTTGCACCGCGAGGCCTACATCAAGCTGTTCGACCGGCTCGGCATCGATTACAAGATCGTCTTCGCCATGTCGGGCGCCATGGGGGGCTCGGCCTCCGAGGAGTTCCTCGCCCCCTGCGCCACCGGTGAGGACACCTTCGTGGCCTGCCGCAACTGCGGTTACGCCGCCAACGCCGAGGCCGTCGTCACGCCCGCCCTCCCGGCCGTGACCGGGGAGCACCCCGCGCTCAAGGTGCTCGACACCCCCGGCACCCCGACCATCGACTCCCTGGTCTCCCTGGTCAACGAGCGGTACGGGCTCGGGGTGACCGCCGCCGACACCCTCAAGAACGTCGTGGTCAAGGTGCGCACGCCCGGCTCCAGCGAGTCGGAGACGGTGATCGTCGGCGTGCCCGGCGACCGTGAGGTCGACTTCAAGCGCCTGGAGGCCGCGCTCGCCCCGGGCGTTCCCGAGATCTTCGAGGCGGGCGACTTCGCCAAGCACCCCGGCCTGGTCCGCGGCTACATCGGCCCCCAGGTCCTCAAGGAGCTGGGCATCCGCTACCTCGTGGACCCCCGCGTCGTGGCGGGCTCCGCCTGGGTCACCGGAGCCAACGAGCAGGGCAAGCACGCGGCGAACGTCGTCGTGGGCCGCGACTTCGAGCCCGACGGCACCATCGAGGCCGCCGAGGTGCGCGCGGGCGACGTCTGCCCCCGGTGCGCCCACCCCCTGTCCATCGACCGTGGCATCGAGATCGGCCACATCTTCCAGCTCGGCCGCAAGTACGCCGACGCGGCCGGCCTCGACGCGCTCGGCCCCGACGGCAAGCCCATCCGCATCACCATGGGCTCGTACGGCGTGGGCGTCTCGCGCGCCGTGGCCGTGATCGCGGAGCAGAAGTACGACGAGCTGGGCCTGGTCTGGCCCCGGGAGGTGGCGCCCGCCGACGTGCACGTGGTCGGCACCGGCAAGGACAACCAGGTCGAAGTGGCGCTGAAGCTCGCGGAGGAGCTGGAGGCCAAGGGCCTGCGCGTCCTCGTCGACGACCGCGCCGGGGTGTCGCCGGGCGTGAAGTTCAAGGACGCCGAGCTGCTGGGCGTCCCGACGATCCTGATCGTCGGCCGGGGGCTCGCCCAGGGCGTCGTGGAGCTGCGCGACCGCAGGACCGGTGTCAAGGAGGAGGTCCCGCTCGCCGAGGCCACCGAGAGCGTGCTCGCCGCGGTGAGCGCCGACCCGCTGCCCGGCCGCCCCTGACCCTCCGCGTCCCCCACGCATGGTGAGGGGGGCTCGCCGCCTCTCGGCCCGGGGTGGCGAGCCCCCCTTTCACGTGCCGTTCCAGGCTCAGGCCGTACGGCACGCGCTCTCGGCGTCGTACGCGAACTCGTCTAGTCGCGCGCCCTGCCCATCGTCTTGCGCCAGTGGAAGCCGCCCGGCAGGTTGACGGTGATGGTGCGCCGCCCGTCGGCGCCCTTCGTGACACGGAAGCCACGTCCGCCGTAGCTGTGTCCGACACCGCTCCGCGAAAGGTTGAGCCTGAACGGCCCCATCTTGATCGACTTACGGTAACTCCAGCCCATGTGTCCCTCCGTGCTCTTCCGATGGACGAGCAACTACCCGGGACACCACCCGCAAACGCCGGTGTGTCGACGAAATCGCCTACTGGTCAAGGGAAACCGGCGGCGAGGTGCCCGGCCTGCCCTTCGGGGAGGGGCCGGCGGCGGGGGCGGGCCAGCCGGGCAGGGCGGCGATCGCCGGGCGCCAGCCGTACCCCCTGACCGCGCACTCCTGCATGGCCATGGCGGCGAGTCGCCGCAGCGCGGTGTCCTCCACGGCGGTCAGCTCAAGGTAGGCGGCGGTGACGCGGTCTTCCACCAGCGCTGCGAGCCGGGCCGCGTCGGCGGCCGCGGCGACAGGGAAGGGCAGCTCGTACGCCGCGCCGGACTCCGACGGCGTGCCGCCCCTGGCCGTGATCAGCTGGCGGATCTGGTCGCGCCTGGCCCGGTGGGCGTTGAAGCCGGCGGACGCCGACGACCGCTGGCCGCCGCTGGTGCGGGCGCCCACGACGCCGTAGGCGTACACGGCGGCGTGCTCGGCGTCGAGCACCTTGTTGAGCCCCTGGAGCGCGTCGGTCATGTCGCCCTCGCCAGTGCCACCGCGTGCGCGGCCTCGCAGGCGCCGATGCAGGCGAGGAGTTGCGCCAGGGCCGGGGAGACGTTCGCGATCTGGCGGGGCCGGGCGGCCGCCGCCTTGCGCTCCAGCTCGCGCAACCGGCCGACCGAGACCCTGGCGGCGGCGGGCGGGGAGCCGGCCGCCGCCGAGGGGGTCGGCGAGGCGGGCGCGGGGCTCGGGGGCAGGCGGCGCCGCAGCTCCGCCAGGTGGACCTCGTGGCGCTGCTGGAAGGGCCCGAGCACGGCGGCCATCTTGCCGCCCGAGAGCACGGCCTGCCGGTAGAGCGCGACCATGCGCTCCTTGTCGGCGATGACGCCGGTGAGCAGCACGGTCTCGGGGTCGGGCGGCTTGGGCGCCGGCGGCGGGGTCTCCCGCGCCGAGCAACCGGCGACGGCCACGGCGACCGCACCGGCGGCGGTGCCACGCAGCACCGCGCGCCGGGTCAGGGCCTGCTGACGCACGGTGTGGCCTCCCGTGGATGACGGCTTTTCCTGGCTTGGCACATAGCATCGTACGGCGCGTCGCCGGGTGGGTAACCGAGTGACGCTCTTTCCGTGCCCCGGTGTCGATAGGCTGGTGAACCGTTGGGCGAGGTACGCCTTCGGCCCTCTCGCGAGATGGCCGATAATTCAACTGGGAGGTCAGCATGGGCGCCGACGCTCGACGTGACCGCCTGATAAAGCTTCTGGAGCCCGTCGCCGCGGCGGAGGGTCTCGACCTTGAGGATGTCACGGTCACTCCCGCCGGCAAGCGGAGGCTCCTGCGCGTCATCGTGGACGGCGACGACGGGGTGAGCCTCGACAAGGTCGCCGACATCAGCCAGGTGGTGTCGCAGGCGCTCGACGACAGCGACGTCATGGGCGGCAGCCCGTACGTCCTGGAGGTGACCTCCCCCGGGGTCGACCGCCCGCTGACCGAGCCCCGGCACTGGCGGCGCGCCAAGGGGCGCCTGGTGAAGGCCGACCTGCGCGACGGCAGCTCGCTGGAGGGCCGCGTCCTGGCCGTCGGCGACGCCGGTGTCGAGCTCTCGGACGCGCCCGAGCCACGCCTGCTGGCGTGGGAAGAGCTGAGCAAGGGCCGGGTGCAGGTGGAGTTCCGCCGGCTCGACGACGAAGACGAAGACGTGCTTGACCATGAAGAAGACGCCGACGACGGCGACGAGGGCTAGGGGGGAGCCTTGTGGACATTGACATGAGCGTCCTGCGCAGCCTGGAGCGGGAGAAGGACATCTCCTTCGACCTGGTCGTCAAGGCCATCGAGGATGCGTTGCTGATCGCGTACTTCCGCACCGAGGGGGCCTCCTCCAAGGCGCGCGCGGAGCTCGACCGAGCCTCCGGGCACGTGATGATCTACGCCGCGGAGCTCGACGACGAGGGCCAGGTGATCAGGGAGTACGACGACACCCCTGGCAACTTCAGCCGCATCGCCGCGACCACGGCGAAGCAGGTGATCCTTCAGCAGCTGAGGGACGCGGAAGACGAGATCAACTTCGGCGAGTTCGCCAGCCGCGAGGGTGAGCTGGTCGCCGGCGTCATCCAGCAGGGCAAGGACCCTCGGGTGGTGCTGGTCGACCTCGGCAAGATCGAGGCGATCCTGCCGCACAACGAGCAGGTCCCCGGTGAGGAGTACATCCACGGCGAGCGGCTGCGCTGCTACGTCGTCCAGGTGAAGAAGGGGCACAAGGGGCCGTCGGTCACGCTGTCCCGCACCCACCCGAACCTGGTGAAGAAGCTCTTCGCCCTGGAGGTCCCCGAGATCGCCGACGGCACGGTGGAGATCGCCGCGATCGCCCGCGAGGCCGGTCACCGCACCAAGATCGCGGTGCGGTCCCGCAGGGGCGGCGTCAACGCCAAGGGAGCCTGCATCGGCCCGATGGGGTCGCGGGTGCGCAACGTGATGACCGAGCTGCACGGCGAGAAGATCGACATTATCGACTGGTCCGACGACCCAGCCGATTTCGTCGGGAATGCCCTGTCTCCCGCGCGGGTTTCCCATGTGGAGGTCATCGATCTGGAGGGTCGCGTGGCGCGGGTGACCGTGCCTGACTACCAGCTTTCGCTCGCGATCGGCAAAGAGGGGCAGAACGCCCGCCTCGCCGCTCGCCTCACCGGGTGGCGCATCGACATCCGTCCCGATACCCAGGCGACGGCGACGGGGGATGCGGTCGGTCCTGCCGATGCCTCCACAAGGTAAGCTTGAATACGGTGGCCGGGCGGCCCCGCTGAGAACGTGTGTGGGCTGCCGGGTTCGCACGGTAAAGTCCGAGCTGCTCCGCCTGGTGGTGGTCGAGGGCGAGATCGTTCCCGACCAGCGAGGACGGCTGCAGGGCCGGGGTGCTTATGTGCATCCGGCACTGAGCTGCCTGGAGCTCGCCGAACGTCGCCGGGTGTTTCCGCGCTCGTTTCGCGTCGCGGGACCGCTCGACATGGCGTGCCTGCGAGCTTCTCTCGCGGGGCTTGACGTCGAGTAGGACCGGGTGAATGGTTACCAACTGTCATGTAGGACGCCGAGTCGATGGGCGGGTCAGATAGCGATGAGCGCCTGATGAGCATGCGGCGATGAGTACGTCTAGGTAGCGACGGTCCGGCGGCACAGCCTCCCGGGCCGAGTTAGGGAGTGCAGTGGCGAAGGTCCGAGTCTACGAGCTCGCCAAGGAGTTCGGAGTCGAGAGCAAGGTCGTGATGGCCAAGCTCCAAGAAATGGGCGAGTTCGTTCGATCGGCGTCTTCAACGATAGAAGCGCCGGTGGTCCGCAAGCTCACGGAGGCCCTCAAGGGGCCGTCCGATTCCAGGGGCGGCGACAGGTCGTCCAGGGCGCCGTCGAAGGCGTCTCCCCGGCCGGCGCAGAGCCCGGCCGGCAACGGTGCGCCGGCACCTGGTCAGCAGGCTCCGCGGCCGGGCCCCGGCCCGAGGCCGGGTCCGCGACCGGGTCCCGCGAACGTCGCGCCCCGTCCGCCCGTTCCGATGCCCCATGTCAGCCAGCCTCCGCAGGAGGCTCCCCGCCCGGCGGCGCCGCGTCCCGAGGCCGCTCGCGCCGAGGCCGCCCCTGAGGTGGCCCGTCCCGAGGCGGCTCGCCCGGCCGCGCGTCCCGAGGTCCCGCGTTCGGAGGCGCCCCGGTTCGAGGCTCCTCGCACCGACGCCCCTCGTCAGGACGCGCCCCGGTCCGAGGCGCCCCGTTCCGACGCCTCGCGCCAGTCGGCGCCGGGCTCGCGGCCAGGTCCCGGCGCGAGGCCGGGTCCCCGGCCCGGTCCGGCCCAGCGCCCCGCGGCGCCCTCCGCCCCCGGCGGCGGCGCGCCGGGTGGTGCTCCGGCGGGTCCGCGTTCCGGCGCTCCGGCGTCCGGCGGCGCTCCTCGTCCCGGAGGCCCGAAGCCGGGTCCGCGCGGCCCGCGTCCGGGTAACAACCCCTTCTCCTCCAACGCGAGCGGCATGGGCCAGCGCCCGGCGCGTCCGCCACGTGACGGTGGGGCTCCTCCCACCCGTGACGGCGCGCCTCGTGAAGGCGGTCCCCGCGAGCCGCGCCGTGAAGGCGCCGGTCCGCGCGAGCCCCGCCGTGAGGGCGGCGGTCCCCGCGACGGCGCGATGCCGCGTCCTCCGGGCGCCCGTTCCGGTCCTCCCGGAGCGGCCGGTCCGCGTCCGGGTCCCGGTTCGGCGGGCCCGCGTCCCGGCCCCGGTGCGGGAGGCCCCCGTCCCGGTGGTCCGCGTCCCAACCCGATGATGATGCCCTCGCGCCCGTCCGGTCCCGGTCAGGGTGGCGGCGGTGGCGGCGGCGGTCGTCCCGGTGGCGGCGGTGGCCGTCCCGGCGGTGGCGGCGGTGGCGGTCGTCCCGGTGGCGGCGGCGGTGGCGCCGGTCGTCCCGGTGGCGGCGGCGGCTTCAGCGGTCCCCGCACGGGCACCGGTGGCCGTCCCGGCGGCGGTGCCGGCGCAGGTGCGGGTGGCGGTGGCGGCGGTGGTTTCGCCGGTCGTCCCGGTGGCGGCGGTGGCCGTGGCCGCGGCGGCACGGCGGGTGCCTTCGGGCGTCCCGGCGGCCGTCCGACCCGTGGCCGCAAGTCCAAGCGCCAGAGGCGTCAAGAGTTCGACAACATGCAGGCCCCCTCGATCGGCGGCGTGCAGGTTCCTCGCGGCACGGGCCAGACCCTGCGCCTCCCGCGCGGAGCCTCGCTGTCCGACTTCGCCGACAAGATCGGTGCGAACCCCGCGTCGCTGGTGCAGATCATGCTGCACCTCGGCGAGATGGTGACCGCCACCCAGTCGGTGAACGAGGAGACCCTGCAGCTTCTCGGCGCCGAGCTCAACTACGCCATCCAGGTCGTCAGCCCGGAGGAGGAGGACCGCGAGCTTCTCGAGGCCTTCGACATCGAGTTCGGCGAGGACGAGGGCGACGAGAGCGACCTCGCGGCGCGCCCGCCGGTCGTGACGGTCATGGGTCACGTCGACCACGGTAAGACCAAGCTGCTGGACGCCATCCGCAACACCAACGTGGTGGCCCGTGAGGCCGGTGGCATCACCCAGCACATCGGCGCCTACCAGGTCGCGACCGAGCACGAGGGCCAGGAACGCAAGATCACCTTCATCGACACCCCGGGTCACGAGGCGTTCACCGCCATGCGAGCCCGTGGTGCCCAGGCGACCGACATCGCCGTGCTGGTGGTCGCCGCCGACGACGGCGTGAAGCCGCAGACCATCGAGGCGCTCAACCACGCCCACGCGGCGAGCGTCCCCGTCGTGGTCGCGGTCAACAAGATCGACAAGGAGGGCGCGGACCCGACGAAGGTGCGGGCCCAGCTCACCGAGTACGGTCTGGTGGCCGAGGAGTACGGCGGCTCGACGATGTTCGTCGACATCTCCGCCAAGCAGGGGCTCGGCATCGACGACCTGCTTGAGGCGATCCTGCTGACGGCCGACGCGGAGCTCGACCTCCGTGCCAACCCGACGATGGACGCCCAGGGCATCGCCATCGAGGCCCACCTCGACAAGGGCCGCGGCCCCGTGGCGACCGTGCTCGTGCAGCGCGGCACCCTGCGGGTCGGCGACTCGATCGTCTGTGGCGAGGCCTTCGGCCGCGTCCGGGCGATGCTGGACGACAGCGGCGAGCAGGTCACCGAGGCCGACCCGTCGCGTCCGGTGCTGGTGCTCGGCCTCACGGCCGTCCCGAACGCCGGTGACAACTTCATCGTCGTCACCGACGACCGCATGGCCCGCCAGATCGCCCAGCAGCGGGCGGCCCGGCAGCGCATCGCCGACATGGCGAGGTCCAGCCGCAGGCGCACGCTCGAAGAGCTCTTCAGCGACATGGAGAAGGGCAAGGTCGACGAGCTCAAGCTCATCATCAAGGGTGACGTCTCCGGTTCCGTCGAGGCCCTGGAAGACGCTCTGCTCAAGATCGACGTCGGCGAGGAGGTGCGCCTCCGGGTGCTCCACCGTGCCGTCGGCGCGATCACCGAGTATGACGTCAACCTGGCCATCGCGGACGACAACGCCGTCATCATCGGCTTCAACGTGCGTCCCGAGGTCCGGGCGCGCGACCTGGCCGAGCGCGAGGGCGTCGACATCCGCTACTACTCGGTCATCTACCAGGCGATCGAGGAGATCGAGGCGGCCCTCAAGGGCATGCTGAAGCCGGAGTTCGAGGAGGCCCAGACCGGCACCGCCGAGGTCCGGGACGTCTTCAAGGTTCCGAAGATCGGCAACGTGGCGGGCTGTCTGGTCCGCTCGGGCACGATCACCCGCAACAGCAAGGCCCGGATCATCCGCGACGGTGTCGTCGTGGCCGACAACCTCACCGTTTCGTCGCTGCGCCGCTTCAAGGACGACGCGACCGAGGTCCGCGAGGGCTTCGAGTGCGGTATCGGTGTCGGGTACAACGACATCAAGATCGACGACGTCATCGAGACGTTCGAGATGCGGGAGAAGCCGCGCGCCTGACAGTGAAGGAAGCATGACGGCGGGTGTCCGTGGGTCCTTCCCACGGACACCCCCGTCTTCCTCGGTCGGCGGATCGCGGCGACAGCCATGTACATAGGTGCTCTGACTCTGGACATCCTGCTGGGCGACGTTCGTTCGCTGAAGCAGAAGCGCTCTGTGGTGCGTCCTCTCATCGCCGAGGTGCGCCGCCGGTTCCCGGCGGTCGCGGTGGCCGAGACCGGCCATCTCGACCTCCACCGCCGTAGCGAGATCGGCGTCGCCGTGGTGTCCGCCACGGCCGCGAACTGCGGTGAGGTGCTTGAGGCCTGCGAGCGGTTGATCGCCTTTCACCCCGAGATCGAGCTGCTGTCCGCCCGGCGGCGGCTGATCACCGAGGACGAGGACTAGGGCCCTCGGGAAGCCACCCATCCCGTGGGCCGTTAAGCGAGTAAAGCGAACAAAGAGGGGGAGCGCGATCGTGGACGCAGCACGCGCCCGTAAACTTGCGGACCGCATTCAGCAGATTGTCGCCGAGATGCTGGAGCGCCGGATCAAGGATCCACGCCTCGGTTTCGTGACGGTGACCGACACGAAGATCACCGGTGACCTCCGTGAGGCGACGGTCTTCTACACCGTCTTCGGCTCCGAGGCCGAGCGGGCCGACACCGCCGCCGCCCTTGAGAGCGCCAAGGGGGTCATCCGTTCGGAGGTGGGACGCCAGACCGGCGTACGGCACACGCCGACACTGACCTTCAGCCACGACCCCCTTCCCGACAGTGCCCGGCACCTCGACGAGCTGCTCGCCGAGGCCAAGGCCCGCGACGAGGAGATCGCCAAGAAGGCCGAGGGCGCCGTCCACGCCGGCGAGGCCGACCCGTACCGCAGGCCCGGCGACGAAGACGACGAGGGCGATGACGACCTGCGAGCGGAGCTCGGCGCCGAGCCGTCCGACCGCGCGGGGCGTTCCGCACCGTGATGCCGGACGTACGACCTCCTGAGCGGCCTCCCGCGCACGCGGTGCGGGAGGCCGACTGGCGGCGTGCCGTCGAGCTGGTGCGGGACGCGGGCGAGGTCGCGCTGGTCTGCCACGTGGCCCCCGACGGCGACGCGCTCGGCTCGATGCTCGGGTTCGGCATGGCGCTCCGCCGGGCCGGCAAGCGGGTGGCGGCGTCCTTCGGTGACCGCAGGTTCGCGGTGCCCCGCCTGCTGCGCTTCCTGCCCGGCCAGGAGCTGCTGGCCGAGCCGGCGGCGTACCCGGCCGAGCCGGAGCTGATGATCAGCTTCGACGCCCCCACGGTCGACCGCCTCGGCCTGCTCGCCCCGAACGCCGGCAAGGCCCGTGAGCTGATCGTGGTGGACCACCACCCCTCCAACACCGGGTTCGGCACCGTCCAGCTCGTCGACTCCTCGGCCGCCTCCACCTCCATGCTGGTGGAGGAGCTGATGGCACGGCTCGGCCTCGGCGTCGACCGCGACATCGCGACCTGCCTCTACACCGGCCTGGTCACCGACACCGGGTCGTTCAGGCACTCCTCCACCACGCCCGCGGTGCACGAGATGGCGGCGCGGCTGGTCGCGACGGGCCTGCGCACCGACGAGATCGCCCGCGAGCTGTGGGATCGTTCCCCGTTCGCCTATCTCAAGGTCCTGGCGGCGGCCCTCGACCGGGTCACGCTGGACGAGCGGGCCGCCGGTGGGCTCGGCCTGGTGTGGACCTTCGTGACCTCGGCCGACCGGGCCGCCTACTGCCTGCCGTACGACGAGTGCGAGGGCATCATCGACGTGATCCGCCGCACCGACGAGCCCGATGTCGCCGTGGTCCTCAAGGAGGACGACGACGGGGCCTGGCAGGTCTCCACGCGCTCCAAGGGCCAGGTGGACGTCGGCCGCGCCTGCACGGCCCTGGGCGGCGGCGGCCACGTGCGCGCGGCGGGCTTCACCTCGCACGACTCGCCCGAGGAGACCATGGCGAGGTTCCGCTCGCTCATCGGCCCCTCCACCTGACCTGTCCGACCGGCGACCGCGCCGATGACTTTCCGAGGATGTTCCCGATGACCACGGCGGGCAGCAGGACCGACGGCACCGTTCGCGCGAAGCGGCCGGCGCCGCCGAGCGGGTTGGTCATCGTGGACAAGCCCGCCGACTGGACCTCCCACGACGTCGTCGGCAAGATGCGGCGCCTGGCCGGCACGCGCAGGGTCGGCCACGCGGGCACCCTGGACCCCATGGCCACCGGGGTGCTGGTGATCGGCGTCGAGAAGGCCACCCGGCTGCTCGGGCACCTGGCGCTCACGGAGAAGGGCTATGACGCCACGATCCGCCTCGGGATGACCACCAACACCGACGACGCCGAGGGCGAGACCCTCACGGAGACCTCCGCCGCCCACGTGACCGACGAGGCCGTACGGGCGGGCGTGGCCGCCCTCACCGGTCCGATCCAGCAGGTCCCACCCCAGGTCAGCGCCATCAAGGTGAACGGTGAGCGCGCGTACAAGCGGGCCAGGGCGGGCGAGGAGGTCCAGCTCCAGGCGCGTCCTGTCACCGTCCACGCGTTCGAGATCACCGGCATCCGCCGCCACGGGGACGTGGTCGAGGTGGACGCGTCGGTGAGCTGCTCCAGCGGCACGTACATCCGCTCGCTGGCCCGCGACCTCGGGACGGCGCTGGGCGTCGGCGGCCATCTGACCCGGCTGCGCCGCACCCGCGTCGGGCCGTACGACCTGTCGGCGGCCCGCACGATCGAGCAGCTCGCGGAGGACTGTGTGATCCTGCCGATCGCCGACGCCGTGGCGGCGGCCTTCCCGCGCATGGACGTGTCGGAGGAGCAGGCCGCCCTGGTCGCCCACGGCGGGCGCCTGCCCTCGGCGGGCCTCGGGTCCGGTCCCATCGGCGTATTCGCCCCCGACGGCACGCTCCTCGCCCTGGTCGAGGAGCACGGCAGGACCGCCAAGCCCCTCGCCGTCTTCGTCCCCTAGACGGGACGTCCCTCGGCGCTCAGCCGGCCCCTCGCGCGCGGGGGGCCGGCTTTTTACTTGCCCTTTGTTGTCCGCCGTTACCGGGATGCGATGGTGTTGTCGCACGTCAGAGCGGGGGGCTTGCGGGGCTCGCTGCCGAAACGCAACATTCCAGTAATAGATTAGAAACTTATAATCTTTACGTTCCTCGGTATGAGGTCGTCTGAGTCACCGGACTCTCCATCCCCCGAACCGCCGGTGGAGATCGATCGCGGATCTCCCGTCCCCTACCACGAGCAGATCTACCGGCTGCTGCTCGACCAGATCGTGTCCGGACGCCTCGCCCCCGGTCAGAAACTCGTGCAGGAGAAGGAGTACGCGGCACGTCTCGGGGTCAGCCTGGCCCCCGTGCGGCAGGCGATCCTGGCGCTCGCCAAGGACGGCTACCTGACCAGGACGCGAGGGCGTGGCACCTACGTCCGCGAGGCCAAGGTCGGCGCCGAGATCCAGCTGCTGTCCAGCTTCACGGCCACGCTCAACGCGACGGGGCTGCCCGCCGCGATGCGGGTGCTGGCGGCGGAGACGGTCCCCGCGCCCGAGCCGGTCGCCACGGCGCTCAGGCTCCCGACCGGCGCGGAGGTCTTCCGCCTGCGACGGGTGG
Organism: Sphaerisporangium sp. NPDC049003; assembly: GCF_043197795.1. NCBI lineage: Bacteria > Bacillati > Actinomycetota > Actinomycetes > Streptosporangiales > Streptosporangiaceae > Sphaerisporangium > Sphaerisporangium sp. NPDC049003. The sequence goes on along the minus strand of NZ_JBICTU010000002.1, from coordinate 251,278 downwards.
CGTTCCTGTCGGGCGAACCGGTGGTGCTGCTCACGGCGTCGTTGCCGGTCTCGCTGTTCCCCGGCCTCGGCGACGCGGACCTGACCGGGTCGCTCTACGAACTGCTGCATGAGCGGTACGGGACGGTGATGACCTCCGCGCGGAACGTCATCGAGGTGGTCAGGGCGCTTCCCGAGCACGCCGGTCACCTCCAGGTCCCGGTGGGCGAGGCGCTGCTCCGGGTGGAGGCCGTGACCCACGACCAGCACGGCGTCCCTGTGGAGTTCTCGCAGGTCCTCTACCAGGCCGACCGGTTCAGGTTCGAGATCGAGAGCCATCCCCAGCACGGTGTGGGCTTCCAGCCTGGTCGAACACCCCCCACGACATCCCCGACGGCATAGCCGCGCGGATCGGCGGTCCCACGGCCGGCCGGCTCCGCGGCTCCCTAGCTCCATAGCTCCACCGCTCCACAGAGAGGGGCCATTGCCGTGGCCACATCGAGTCAAATACCGGCGTCCTCCTCCGACAGGCAGGCCGGCGTCTTCGTCCGGAACGCCACCGGACTGATCCGCGAGGTGTCGTTCTTCGACGCCTTCGTGATGAACACTTTCGGGATGAACGTCGCGGTCGGCGGCGTCTTCCTCTTCCTTCAGGCGCAGACGGCGTTCTCCGGGGGCAACATGCTGCTCGCGGTGGTCATCGGCACCCTGCTGATGGCGTTCACGCTGCTCAGGGTGTACGCCGAGTTCTCCGCCGCGATGCCGCGATCGGGCGGCGACTACGTGTTCGTCAGCCGCACGCTGCATCCCATCCTCGGATTCCTGCTCTCCTGGAGTCAGGGCCTGTGGATGATCTTCTTCTGGATCGGGTTCAACGCCTACTTCGCGCTCACCTTCGCGGTGCCCGCCGCGCTCGCGACGCTGACGTCGGTCACCGGCCAGGCGGTCTGGCTCGACATGGGCAACGCGCTCCTGGCCAAGCACGACCTGCTCGGCATCACCACCCAGTGGTGGGTCCTCGGCCTCGGCACGATCATCACGGTCGGCTTCGGCGTGCTCATCGTGCTGGGCGGCCAGCGGTACTGGCGGTGGCAGAAGTTCCTGTTCGCCATCGCGGGCGTCAGCCTCCTGGTGTCCTTCGCGCTGCTGCTCTTCAACGGCGGGCACATCTCCGCCGGCTGGAACGAGTTCGCCGGCAGGAACCACGGGCTGAGCTTCGACCAGATCATCCCGGCGGCCGAGAAGGCCGGCTACACCGGCAACGGCGCGCCGTTCAGCTTCGTCGACACTCTGCTGATGCTGCCCTGGGTGTTCTTCGTGGTCGGTTACGCCCAGGGCTCCGCGCAGATCGGCGGCGAGATCAAGCGGGCGTCCAAGACCCAGTACCGCGCCATGGTCGGCGGCGTGCTGATCAACGGCCTGGTGCTCGCCCTGCTCACGGTCGTGCTCACCAGCAATGTGAGCCCCGAGTGGCTCGGCAGCCTGGGCTACCTGGCCGGGGCCGCTCCCGACACCCTCGGCCTGCCCGCGGGGCTGCCGCCCGGCTTCAACTTCCTGGCCGCGCTGCTGACGCACAACGTCTTCCTGCTGCTCCTCATCGGCGTCGGCTTCGTGATCTGGGCGGTGATGGGCACCCCGCTGTCGACGATGCAGGCGACCCGGTACATGCTCGCCTGGTCCCTCGACCGCACGGTGCCGCAGAAGCTCGGCGACGTCAGCGAGCGGTTCCACACCCCGGTGAAGGCCATCGTGCTCTGCGTCATCACCGGCGAGCTCGCCCTGATCGCCCTGGTCAACTGGTCGGACGCCAGCCTGCTCGGCGCCCTGCTCGCGCAGATCCTGGCATTCATCATCGTGTCTCTGGCCGGGGTTGTCTTCCCGTACCGGCTGCGCAACGTCTGGGAGTCGGCGGGCGGCAAGCGGGTGTTCGGCATCCCGGCGGTCGCGCTGGCCGGCGCGGGCGGCGTGCTCTCCCTCGGCGCGCTGATGATCACGTTCATCGCCGACGACACGATCAACTCCATGTTCGCGGTGACCCGGCAGCTCTCGCTCTGGTTCATGTTCGGCGTCGTCGCGACCGGAGTGGTCTGGTACGTCGCGGCCCGCCTGATCAACCGCAGCAGGGGCGTCGACCTCAGCCTGGTCTACCGGGAGATCCCGCCGGAGTGACCGGCCCCGCCCCCGCCCACCAGAGATCACGAAGGAGCAGTACAGATGCGTCCGACCAGTACCGCGAACCCGCGGCGCGTGCTCGTCATCGGCAACCTGACCATCGACGACGTCGTACGGTCCGACGGCACGGTGCGTATGGCCAGCCCCGGTGGCAACGCCGTGTACGCGGTGCTGGCGGCGCGGCTGTGGAACCCGGCGGCCGGGATCGTCACCAGGCGTGGCGACGACCTCCCCGCCGGGATCCTCGACACGCTCGACCGGCTGGAGGTGGACACCACCGGGGTGCGGACCGTCGAAGGTCCCACGGTCCGCAACTGGGTGGTCTACGAGGACGACGGGCGGCGGCACTGGCTGTACCGGACCCCGAGGGAACGATCACGCGAGGTCGCGGTGCGGCCGGAGGACCTCCCGGACGGGTGGCTCGGGGACGACCCGGCGCCCGTGGTCCACATCGCGGCCATGCCCCTGCCCGCGGCGGCCGAACTGGTCGACCACATCAGGAGCCGTGCCCCAGGCGCGCTGATCACGCTGGACACCCACGAGGACTGGGCCGGCGATCCCGAGGCCGTCCTGCGGCTGGCCACGCGGGCCGACGTGTTCGTCCCCAGCAGGGAGGAACTGGCCGCGCTGGCCGGTTACGACGACCCGCCCCGGGCGGCGGCGCTGCTCCGGCGGCGCGGCGTCCCGGCGGTGGTGGTGAAACTCGGGGCCGAGGGCGCCCTGATCGACGCGGAGGGCATGGCGGCGCCCGAGCGGGTCGGGGCCTACCCGGCGAACGCCGTCGACACCACCGGTGCCGGGGACACCTTCTGCGGTGCGCTGGCCGCCGCGCTGGCCGCCGGCCTGCCGTTGCCGGAGGCCGTACGGCGCGGCGCGGCCAGCGCGGCGTGGGCGATCGGGGAGTTCGGCTCGCTGGCCCTCGCCGGTCTCGACCCGGAGACCGCCCGGCGGCGGTTCGCGGCCCTGCCCACCGGGGACGTCGCCCCGCCCGCGCCGGGGGCGTCCGCCGCGTCCGCCGAGGAGCCCGCGTACGACATCGACGTGATGCGCCGGGAGATCGCCATGATCCCGGACGTGATCGCCCAGCACCTGGACGACCCCGACGGCCACGTGGAGCGCATCGCGCGGATCCTGGCCGAACGCGGCATCGAGCATCTGTTCATGGTCGGCTGCGGCGACTCCTACTTCGCCGGGCTGGCCACGGCGCTGGCGTTCCAGCGGCACACCGGGATCTCCGCTCGGGCCGTGCACGCCCTGGACTTCGCCCGCTACCAGGTGCGCTACCTGCCGGAGCGGAGCGCCGTCGTGTGCGTGTCGTTCTCCGGCAGGGTGGGGCGCACCACCGAGGCGGTGGTGCAGGCTCGCAGGTTCGGGCACCTGGCCATCGCGCTGACCAACAACCAGAGCGGAGCGCTGGCCGAGGCGGCCGAGCTGGTGCTGCCCATCGGGGTGCCGACCCTCGGCTTCTCGCCCGGCACCAGCACCTACCTCGGCATGGTCGCCACCCTGGACGACCTGGCCCTGCGCTGGGCGCGGGCCCGCGGCCGGGACACCTCCGCCGCGCGCGCCGCGCTCACGGCCGTACCCGCGCTGGCCGAGCGGACCCTGCGGGCCAACGCCGGCCCGGCGGACGAGGCGGCGCGGTCGCTCGCCGGGCACGGCTGGATCACCTTCCTCGGGGCGGGGCCCAACGAGTCGTCGGCGAAGTTCGGCGCGGCCAAGCTGTTCGAGGGCCCGCAGGTCGTCGGGGTGAGCACCAACATCGAGGAATGGGCTCACGAGGAGTACTTCGTGAGCTCGGCCGGAACCCCGGTGGTCATGGTCGCCCCCTCGGGAGCCGGAGCCGACCGGGCGGCGGAGATCCTGAGCGAGCTCGACTTCATCGGGGCCTTCCCGATCGTCGTCAGCGACCTCGCCCCAGAGCGGCCCGCGCTGCACCTGCCGCTGGCCCCCGGAGTACCCGAGGAGTTCTCGCCGCTGCTGGCGGCGCTCCCGCTGAGCCTGATCGGCTTCCACCTCGCCGAGGCGCTGGGCAAGAAGAGCTACAACTTCCCGAGCGAGGCGGCGAAGACCGAGCACTACGACACGATCCACCGTGTCGTGATCGGAGAACCGGCATGAGCGCTCCCGTCCCCCTCGCCGACATCGAGGCCGAGGCCACCCGGCTCACCTCCGCGTTCGCCGGGCGCGGCCTCACCGTACGGCTCATCGGCGGCCTCGCCGTCGCGCGGCACCGGCACCGCGACGTGCCCGCCACGCTGGGCCGGGAGTACGGCGACATCGACCTGGTGATCCTCCCCAAGGAGGGCAGGGCGTTCAGGTCGGCCATGACCGAGCTCGGCTACGTCCCCAACGTGCGGTTCAACAACATGCGCGGCGACCGGCGGATGCTGTTCGCCGACGAGCCCAACGACCGCAAGCTCGACGTGTTCGTGGGCGGGTTCCAGATGTGCCACAGCATGGACCTCGCCGACCGGCTCTCCCTGCACCCGGAGACGCTCTCGCCCGCCGACCTGCTGCTCACCAAGCTGCAGGTGGTGGAGGTCAACCGCAAGGACCTGACGGACGCGCTGACGATCCTGCTCACCCACGAGGTCGCGGCGCCGGACGCGCGGGGGACCGGGATCGACCACATCAGCTCCGACCGGCTCGTGAGGATCACGAGCACGGACTGGGGCTGGTACACGACCTTCACCGACAACCTCGCCCGGCTTCCCGCCCTCGCCGCCGAGCTGCTCGCCCCGGCCGAGGCGGAGGCGGTCGGCGACCGGGCGCGCGGGCTCGGCGAGGTGCTCGCCGCCGCCCCGAAGTCGCTGAAGTGGCGGGCGCGCAACGCGGTGGGCCGCCGCGTGCCCTGGTACGACCTCCCCGACGAGATTGGAGGGCCGATCGATGCGCAGTCGTGACGTCAAGATCTTCTTTGCCACCGACATCCACGGTTCGGACCGTTGCTTCCGCAAGTTCATCAACGCCGGCAGGTTCTACGGGGCCGACGTGCTGATCATGGGTGGGGACATCACCGGCAAGATGCTGGTGCCCATCGTCGAGGGCACGGGCGGGCGGTACCGCTCCCACCTGTTCGGCCGTGACCGGGAGGTCGGGGCCGAGGAGCTGCCCGCGCTGCGCAAGCTCATCGCGGACGCCGGGTTCTACGCCTACGACACCACCCCCGACGAGATCGCCGAGTTCCGCGAGCGCCCGGAGCTGGTCGAGGAGACCTTCCGCAAGCACATGCACCAGACGCTGTCGGCGTGGATGTCGCTGGCGGAGGAGCGGCTGGCGGGCACCGGCATCATGTGCCTGCTCGCGCCGGGCAACGACGACCCGCTGTTCGTCGACGACGTGCTCGGCTCCTCCGACATGCTGATCAACCCCGAGGGGCGGCTGGTCGAACTGCCCGGCGGCTTCACGATGATCTCGGTCGGCTACTCCAACCCCACCCCGTGGGACTCCCCACGGGAGCTGCCCGAGGACCAGCTCGCCGAGCGCATCAACCGCGAGGCGGCCAAGGTCCCCGACACCTCCAAGGCCATCTTCAACCTGCACGTGCCGCCCAAGGACACCCCGATCGACCAGGCCATGGCCCTGGACGCCGAGTTCCGCCCGGTGCTGAAGTCGGGAAGCCCGGTGATCACCGGGGTCGGCTCGCAGGCCGTACGCGACGCGATGACCACCTACCAGCCGCTGCTCGGCCTGCACGGGCACATCCACGAGTCCCGGGGCGAGGCCGGCATCGGCCGCTCCCGCTCGATCAACCCGGGAAGCGAGTACTCCGAGGGCGTGCTGCGCGGAGCCCTGATCAGCCTGTCCACCAAGAAGGGGATCCGTGGGTACCAGCTCGTCGCCGGATGAGGCGCCGGGGGCTCCCACCGTGGCGATCGTCGGATCGGCGCGGCTGGAGGCCCCCGACCCCGCCTGGCACCAGGCCTTCGCCCTCGGCGCGGCGCTCGGCGGCCGGGGCTGGCGGGTGATGACCGGCGGGTACGGCGGGCTGATGGGGGCCGCCGCCCGGGGCGCGCGCGAGGCCGGGGCGGCGGTGGTCGGGCTGCCCATGAGGGGCTGGACCGGGCTCACCCCGAGCCCGTGGTGCACCGAGCTCCGCTGGGCGGACGACTACGCCGGACGGCTGCGCCACCTGCTCGCCGCCGACGCGGTGGTGGCCCTCCCCGGCGGGGTGGGCACGCTCGGCGAGGCCGCCGTGGTCTGGTCCGCCCTGCAGACAGAGCCGGGCGCGGCCCGGCTGGTGCTGCTCGGCGCCCGCTGGCGGCGGCTGCGGGAGGCGTTCGCGGCCGAACTGGTCGTCGGCGCGGACGACCTGGGGCTCGCGCCCGTGGCCGAGGACGTCGGCGAGGCCCTGACCCTGCTGGAGCGGACCCTCGCGCAGGCCACCGTCCCCCGTCCCCGGGGCTGAGCGTGGAAGCGCCGCCGGACCTGGTGATCCACGCCCGCCGGGCCGTCACCGGCCGCCGCGAGGCCCCGGCCACGGTCTCGGTGCGCGGCGGCCGCGTCGCCGCCGTCGCGCCCCACGGCACGGCCTTCCCCGGCGCCGCCGAGGTGGTCGAGCTGGGGCCGGACGCGGTGCTGCTGCCCGGCCTGGTCGACTCGCACGTCCACATCAACGAGCCGGGCCACACCGAGTGGGAGGGGTTCGCCAGCGCCACCCGCGCCGCGGCGGCGGGCGGGATCACGACGCTCGTCGACATGCCGGTGGACAGCGTCCCGGCCACCGTCGACGTCGCGGCGCTCGCGGCCAAGCGCGCCGCCGCCTTGGGGCGGTGCCACGTCGACGTCGGCTTCTGGGGCGGGGCGATCCCCGGCGGCACCGGAGAGCTGGCCGCGCTGCACCGGGCCGGGGTCCTCGGCTTCAAGTGCTTCCTGGCCGACTCCGGCGCCCCGGACTTCCCCCCGCTGTCGGAGGACGGACTGGTCACGGCGATGCGGGCACTGCGCGAGCTCGACGCCGTGCTGCTCGTACACGCCGAGAGCGAGGCCGAGCTGGCGAGCTGCCCGCCGCCGGCCGGGCGGCGCTACCGGGACTTCCTCGCCTCGCGTCCCGCCCGCGTGGAGCGGGCCGCCGTCGCGGCGGTGATCGGCGCGGCCAGGCTGACCGGGGCCCGCGCCCACATCGTGCACCTGTCCGGCGCCGAGGCGCTGCCGCTGATCGCGGCCGCCCGCCGCGACGGCGTGCGGATCACCGCCGAGACCTGCCCCCACTACCTCTCGCTGTGCGCCGAGGAGATCTCCGACGGCGCCACGGAGTTCGCGTGCTGCCCGCCGATCCGTGAGGCCGCCAACCGCGAGCCCCTGTGGTCGGGGCTGGTCCGGGGCACCCTCGACATGGTGGTCTCCGACCACTCGCCCTGCGCGGCCGAGCTCAAGCACCGCGACACCGGCGACTTCGGCGCCGCCTGGGGCGGCATCTCCTCGCTACAGCTCGCGCTGCCGGTCGTGTGGACCGAAGCCCGTCGTCGCGGGATCTCCCTGGCCGAGGTCGTCCGGTGGATGAGCGAGCGCCCCGCACGCCTCGCGGGCCTCGCCGCCAAGGGCATGATCGCCCCCGGATACGACGCCGACCTGTGCGTCTTCGCCCCCGACGAGGGATTCACCGTGCGTGTGGAGGATCTGCGCCACCGCCAGCCGGTCGGCCCGTACACCGGCCGGCGTCTGTACGGGACGGTGCGCCGCACCTGGCTGCGCGGGCGCGACATCGACCCGCTCCATCCCGCCGGACGGCTGCTGGCCCGTACGGCGCACCGCCTGGAGGGCGCCTCATGAAGATCCTGGTCGTCAACCCCAACACCTCGGAGTCCATGACCGCCTCCATCGCCGAGACGGCGCGGCGGGCGGCCTCGCCGGGCACCGAGATCCATGCCGTGCGGCCGCTGTACGGCGCGGAGGCGATCGACTGCGCGATGGAGAGCTACCTTTCGGCGGTCGCGGTCATGGACCGGATCATGACCATCGGCGAGCCGTACGACGCCGTGGTGATGGCCGGGTTCGGCGAGCACGGGCGCGAAGGCGTGCAGGAGATCGTCGAGGTCCCCGTCCTGGACATCGCCGAATGCTCGGCCCACGTGGCGCAACTGATCGGCCGCAGCTACTCGGTGGTGACCACGCTCCAGCGCTCGGTCGGCGCGATCGAGGACCGGCTGAGGCTCGCGGGCCTCGCCGACCGGTGCGCCTCGGTCCGCTCCTGCGGGCTGTCCACCCTGGACGTCGACCGCGACCCCACCGCCGCCATGGAGGCGATCGTGGCCGAGGCCGAGCGCGCCGTGCGCGACGACCACGCCGAGGTGATCTGCCTCGGCTGCGGCGGCATGGCCGGGCTGGACGAGGCGATCACCGCGCGGCTCGGCGTGCCCGTGGTCGACGGCGTCGCCGCCGGCGTGCGCCTGGCCGAGGCCTTGGTCGGACTCGGCCTGCGCACCAGCAAGGTCTGTACGTACGCACCGCCGGACCCCAAGGCCATCACCGGATGGCCCCTTTCCCGGCACCTCGGCATGGAGGCCCGATGAACCCCGAAGATCCCGCGACCCCAGCCGACCCGGCGGGCATGGCCGGCGTCGACCTGGCGTCCCGATGGCTCGGCGCCGGCGTGGTCGCCGCCAGCGACGAGTCGTTCGGCTTCAAGGAGAACCTGCTGGTCCCGGCCGCCGCGGACTTCGTGCCTGGTCGCTACGACCACCGGGGGGAGATCGTCGACGGGTGGGAGACCCGGCGGCGGCGCGGGGAGCCCGGCCACGACTGGGCGATCATCAGGCTCGGCGCGCCCGGCGTGATCACCGGTGTCGACGTGGACACCAGCTTCTTCACCGGCAACTACCCCCCGTACTGCCACGTGGAGGCCTGCGGGATGGAGGGATACCCCGGGGTGGACGAGCTCACGTCCCCGGACGCGGGATGGATCGAGATCGTGCCCCGCAGCCCCCTGAAGGGGGACGGGCACAACGTGTTCGCCGTGTCCGATCCCCGCCGGTTCACCCATGTCAGGCTGTCGATCCATCCGGACGGGGGAGTGGCACGGCTGCGCGTTCACGGCGAGGTCGTGCCCGATCCGAGGCACTGGGACGGCCTGACCTTCGACCTGGCGGGCCAGGACCAGGGCGGCCTAGTGGTGGGCAGCAGCGACGCCTTCTACACCTCTGCCGAGCTGCTCAACCGCCCGGACCGGGCGCGCACCATGGGGGAGGGCTGGGAGACCGGCCGCCGCAGGGACGACGGTCACGACTTCGCGGTGATCAGGCTCGCCGCGACGGGGCGGCTGCGGCAGGTGGAGATCGACACCAGCCACTTCAAGTACAACGCCTCCGCCGAGGTCGCGCTGTACGGCCGCGCCCCCGGGGACGGTGGGCTCAGGGACGGCACGCTCGGGCTCGGCGACGGCGGGCTCGGCGACCGGGGGCTCGGGGACGGCGGGCTCGGGGACGGTGGGCTCGGGGACGGCGCTCCGCCCTCCGAGCCGGGCTCGCCGCCGTGGTTCCCGGTGCTGCCGCGCACGAGGATACGGCCCGACACCCGGCACGTGTTCACCCTGCGCGAGCCCGGCGAGGCGGTGACCGCCGTGCGGATCGACGCGTTCCCCGACGGGGGCATCTCCCGGGTCCGGCTGGTCGGCGCGGTCGAGCCCTCCGCCCGGATCCGTGCCGGCCTGCGCTGGTTCAACGCGTTGCCGGAAAGTCAGGCCGCGTCCTGCCTCGCCGCGGAGGGCGTACCGGAGGCGGACATCGCGGGCGCGCTGGCCGCGAGGCCACTCTCCGGGGACCTGCCCGGGGGTATCGCCGGGGAGGTCCTCGCGTATCTCATCCGCGGCCGGGCCTGAGAGCGGCGCGCGTTCAGGGGTCGGGGGGTGCGTCAGGGGCTGGGCTTGACAGCGGCGTGCGTCAGGGGCCGGGTCTGAGAGTGGGGTGCGTCAGGGGTCGGGTCTGAGAGTGGGGTGCGTCAGGGGTCGGGTCTGAGAGTGGGTGCGTCGGGGGCCGGGCCTGCGAGCGGGGTGCGGGAGCAGGCGAAGATGGGGTGTTCCCGTCAAACGGAGCACCGGGCGTCTCTTGATCGTGGCCGTGCGGTCTCCCTCGACGTGCCGGCGCGTCACCTGAAAGGCCCGCGATGATGCCTGACCTCCCGCGCTACGAGTGCTCCTGCGGGCGTTCCCACGCCCCCACGGCCGAGCGGTGGAGGTGCGACTGCGGAGGGACGCTCGATCTCGCTCCCACCGCGCTGAGCTGGAGCCCCCGGCCCGGCGACCATTCCCTGTGGCGCTACGAGGACGCCATCCCCGTGCCGGGCCGCCGTCTCAGCCTGGGCGAGGGCATGACCCCGCTGATCGAGGCATCCCTGCACGGCGAGGAGGGGGTGCGGCTCAAGCTGGAGTACGTCTCGCCCACGGGCTCGTTCAAGGACAGGGGCGCGGTCGTGCTCGTGGCCCTCGCCCGGGTACTCGGCGCCACCCGGCTGGTCGCCGACAGCAGCGGCAACGCGGGCACGGCCGTCGCGGCGTACGCGGCCCGCGCGGGCGTGGCCGCCGAGATCTTCGTGCCGTCGGGCACCAGCGAGAAGAAGCTCCTGCAGATCCGGGGGCACGGAGCCACGGTCACGGTGGTCGAGGGGTCGCGCGAGGACACGGCCAGGGCGGCGGCCGAGCGGGTGGAGGCGACCGGTGCCTTCTACGCCAGCCACGTCTACAACCCCTACTTCTACGAAGGCACCAAGACCTACGCCCTGGAGATCTTCGAGCAGCTCGGCGGGACCGCTCCCGCCACGCTGGTCCTGCCCGCGGGCAACGGCACGCTCGTCCTCGGCGCCCACCTCGGGTTCGCCGGGCTGCGCGCCGCCGGGCTCGTCGACCGTCTCCCGCGCATCGTGGCCGTGCAGGCGGAGCAGTGCGCGCCCGTGGCCGCCGCGTTCGCCGCCGGGAGCGACGACGTCGGGCCGGTCGCTCCGGGGAAGACCGTGGCCGAGGGCATCAACATCGCCGCGCCCGCGCGGGGCGCCCGCATGCTGGAGATCGTCCGGGAGACCGGCGGGGCGGTCGTCACCGTGTCGGACGACGAGATCGGCGCGGCGCACGCCGCCCTGGCCGCACGGGGGCTCTGGGTCGAGCCGACGGGCGCCGTCGCGTACGCCGCGGTGCGCCGGCTGCGCACGGGCGGCTCCCCTTTCGGGGAGGGCACCGTCGTGGCCCCGCTCTGCGGCTCGGGGCTCAAGGCGTCGATGTGACCGCCCGTACGGCCGGGCGGCGCGCGCGGCCGTACGGGGGTCGCCCGTCCGGAGATCGGAGATCGGGGCTCGGCGGGGGCGGCGATAGGGTGGGGAAGCGCCGCCGCCGTCCGGGCGAAGCGCGCTTCGGGGAGCTCGCATGAGTCCACCGGTATGCGGGCACCGGCCGGGCGGGGGAGTGGCAGGGGCGTCGCCCGGCGCCCCGTGCCGCTGGGCTACCCTCGTCCCCGTGCGGTGAAATCCGATCCGCATGGCAGGCTTGGGTGAGCGTGACCATCAGCACAGGAGCGAGGTCGAGGTGCAGGGCTGGCACGGACTCGACGACGTGCCCGGAGACTGGGGCAGGTCTGTCATCACGATCGGGGTGTTCGACGGTGTGCACCAAGGCCATCAGCGCATGGTCGAACGTGCCGTCGCCATGGCGGCCGGCCTGGGACTTCCCTCTGTAGTGATCACCTTCGACCCCCACCCCGACGAGGTGGTGAGGCCCGGGAGCCACCCGCCCCGGCTCACCACGGCGCGGCACCGCACCGAGCTGCTGGGCGCGCTCGGCGTTGACGCGGTGTGCGTCCTGCCGTTCACGCTGGACTTCTCCCGCATGACCCCCGACGAGTTCGTCCAGGCGGTCCTCGTCGACCGGCTGCACGCCGCGGGCGTGGTGGTCGGGGAGAACTTCCGCTTCGGCCACAAGGCGGCGGGCGACGTCGAGACGCTCCGCCAGCTCGGTGAGAAGTACGACTTCGTGGCGGAGGCGGTCCCCCTGGTCAGCAGTGGCGAGGCGATCTCCTCCAGCCTGGTCAGAGAGAGCCTGGCGGCGGGTGACGTAGCGGCGGCGGCCGAGGCGCTCGGGCGTCCCCACCGCGTCGAGGGCGTTGTCGTCCGCGGGCACCAGCGTGGCCGGGCGCTGCTCGGCTTCCCCACGGCCAACATCGAGTCCCCCGCGTTCACCGCGATCCCGGCCGACGGCGTCTACGCGGGCTGGCTTGAGTGCACGCAGTCCCCCTCGCCGTACGAGGGGAAGCGGTGGCCGGCGGCGATCTCCATCGGCACCAACCCGACGTTCGAGGGGGTCGAGCGCACGGTCGAGGCCTACGCCCTCGACCGCGACGATCTCGATCTCTACGGTGCCCACGTCGTCGTCGACTTCGCCGTGCGGCTCCGCGACACGCTGAAGTTCGACTCCGTCGACGCGCTGATCGAGCAGATGCACCGCGACGTCGACGAGGCCCGCCGCCTGATCGGCGGCTGATCGGCGGCGGCCGGTCGCGAGGGCCTGAACCGGCCGATCGCCTGGTGGCCGCGCGGGGGCGAGGCGCACGGCGCCGTCCATGGGGCCGTTCACGGGGCTGTCCACGGTGATGCCAGGGCGATGGTAGCCTGACGTGTCGGCTCGGTTTCGGCGCGCTGCGCGCTGCCCGTCGACCGGTTACGGCGACTGTAGGCATACACGGTCGTTCGTAAGCAATCATCTGACGTGTGCCCGTAGACAGTTGAAGGAGAGCCGTGTCGCTCGACACCGCCGCCAAGAAGACGATCATCAGCGAGTACGGAACCGGAGACGGTGACACCGGGTCCCCCGAGGTGCAGATCGCGCTGCTGAGCAAGCGCATCAGCGAGCTCACCGAGCACCTCAAGACCCACAAGCACGACCACCACAGCCGCCGTGGGCTGCTGCTGCTGGTCGGCCGTCGCCGCCGCCTGCTGAAGTACCTCGCCAGCAAGGACATCGCGCGCTACCGCACCCTGATCGAGCGGCTCGGTCTGCGCCGATAGTGTGGAGGGGAGCGGCATCGTGCCGCTCCCTCTCTCATATCAGGGCAAAGGCATCCCTGATATGGAGAAATCCGGTCGGCGCGTCGCGACGCGGCGCGAGGCCGCTTCTGAGCAAACTTGCCTCTAGCACGACAACTGAAGAGCCGAGAAAGTGCCCCGCGTCCGCACAGCACAAACGCGCGTTCCCGTGACGCCTGCGGGCCGGTCCTCGGTAGTGGCTTCCGGATGTCGACGGCGATCACGCCGTACAGCCCGGGTGCTTCGATCGAAGACCGGCGCTGCACATGACGGGGAGCCGGCATAACGGAGCCAGGCACGAGCGAGCCGACCGCGACGATACCGGTCGGCCGGCGCGTGCCTGAGCGAGTGCGAGCACAGCACGGACGCGGGCGACGACCCAAGGAGGTCCCCCGTGGAGGGTGTCCACAGCACGGAAGCCGTGATCGACAACGGCTCATTCGGAACGCGTACCATCCGGTTCGAGACCGGGCGGCTCGCGCGTCAGGCGGCGGGAAGCTCCGTCGTCTACCTGGACGACGACACGATGGTCTTGTCCGCCACCACCGCGTCCAAGCATCCCAAGGAGAGCCTGGACTTCTTCCCGCTCACCGTGGATGTCGAGGAGCGGATGTACGCCGCGGGCCGGATCCCCGGTTCGTTCTTCCGCCGTGAGGGCCGGCCGTCCGAGGACGCCATCCTCACCTGCCGCCTGATCGACCGCCCGCTGCGCCCGTCCTTCGTCAAGGGCCTGCGCAACGAGGTCCAGGTCGTGGCGACGATCATGGCGCTCAACCCCGACCACCTGTACGACGTCGTGGCCATCAACGCCGCGAGCCTGTCGACGCAGCTGGCCGGCCTGCCCTTCTCCGGCCCGATCGGCGGCGTCCGCGTCGCACTGATCAGCGGCCAGTGGGTGGCGTTCCCGACCCACTCGGAGCTGGAGGGCGCGACCTTCGACATGGTCGTGGCCGGCCGGGTCCTGGAGGACGGCGACGTCGCGATCATGATGGTCGAGGCCGAGTCCACCCGCGACACGCTCAAGCTCGTCGGCGAGGGCGCGGTCGCTCCCACCGAGGAGACCGTGGCCGAGGGCCTGGAGGCGGCGAAGCCGTTCATCAAGGTGCTCGTCGAGGCGCAGAACAAGATCGCTCAGGTCGCCGCCAAGGAGACCGCGCAGTTCCCCGTCTTCCTCGACTACCAGGAGGACGCCTACGAGGCCGTCGTGGGCGCGGTGCGCAGCGAGCTGGCCTCCGCGCTGACGATCGCCGGCAAGAAGGAGCGCGAGACCGAGCTCGACCGGGTGAAGGCACTCGCCCTGGAGAAGCTCGGCCCCGACTTCGAGGGTCGCGAGAAGGAGATCTCCGCGGCCTTCCGCTCGCTCACCAAGAAGCTCATGCGCGAGCGCGTGATCAACGAGGGCGTCCGCATCGACGGCCGGGGGACCAAGGACATCCGGCAGCTCAGCGCCGAGGTCCAGGTGGTCCCGAGGGTCCACGGGTCGGCCCTGTTCGAGCGTGGAGAGACCCAGATCCTGGGCATCACCACGCTGAACATGCTCCGCATGGAGCAGATGATCGACACGCTCAACCCCGAGCGCACCAAGCGCTACATGCACAACTACAACTTCCCGCCGTACTCCACCGGTGAGACCGGCCGCGTGGGCTCGCCCAAGCGCCGCGAGATCGGCCACGGCGCGCTCGCCGAGCGGGCGCTCGTGCCGGTGCTCCCGAGCCGCGAGGAGTTCCCGTACGCCATCCGCCAGGTGTCGGAGGCGCTCGGGTCCAACGGCTCGACCAGCATGGGCTCGGTCTGCGCCTCGACCATGGCGCTCCTCGACGCGGGTGTCCCGCTCAAGGAGATGGTCGCGGGCATCGCGATGGGTCTCATCGGCGAGGACGGCCAGTTCGTCACGCTGACCGACATCCTCGGTGCCGAGGACGCCATGGGCGACATGGACTTCAAGGTCGCCGGCACCCGTGACGTCATCACGGCGCTGCAGCTCGACACCAAGCTCGACGGCATCCCGGCGTCGGTCCTGGCGGGCGCGCTCAAGCAGGCCAAGGCGGCCCGTCTCGCGATCCTCGACGTGATGCAGGAGGCGATCGACTCCCCTGCGGAGATGAACCCGACCGCGCCGCGCATCATCACGATCAAGGTCCCGGTCGACAAGATCGGCGAGGTCATCGGCCCGAAGGGCAAGATGATCAACCAGATCCAGGACGACACCGGCGCCGAGATCACGATCGAGGACGACGGCACGATCTACATCGGCGCGACCGACGGCCCGTCGGCCGAGGCCGCGCGGACCACGATCAACTCGATCGCGAACCCGCACATGCCGGAGATCGGCGAGCGCTACCTGGGCACGGTCGTCAAGATCGCGGCCTTCGGCGCGTTCGTCAGCCTGCTGCCCGGCAAGGACGGCCTGCTGCACGTCTCCCAGATCCGCAAGCTGCACGGCGGCAAGCGCATCGAGAACGTCGAGGACGTCATGAACGTCGGCGACAAGATCCAGGTGGAGATCGCCGAGATCGACTCGCGCGGCAAGCTCTCCCTGGTCCCCGTCGAGGTCATCGAGAAGGAGGCCGCGGCCAAGGCCGAGGGCGGCTCCACCGAGGAGGTCCCGAGCCAGGCCGACTCCGAGCCGCGTGACGAGCGCGGCGACCGCGGCGAGCGGGGCGGCGACCGGCCGCGCCGGTCGCGCACCCGCGGCGGCCGGGACGACCGCAACTCGTGACGACCACCACTCTGCACCCCGGCAGGGACGGTGCCGGGGTCGTGCAGCGCACCGTCCTTCCCGGTGGTCTCCGGGTGGTGACCGAGACCATGCCGACCGTACGTTCCGTCGCGGTCGGCATGTGGGTCGGCATCGGGTCGCGTGACGAGGCCTCCGAGCACACGGGGGCCACCCACTTCCTCGAACACCTGCTGTTCAAGGGCACTCCCACCCGCGACGCCCTGGAGATCTCCGCGGCGATCGAGGGCATCGGCGGCGAGATCAACGCGTTCACCGCCAAGGAGTACACCTGCTACTACGCGCGGGTGCTCGACGAGGATCTGCCGCTGGCCATCGACGTGCTGGCCGACGTCGTGACCTCCTCCCTGATCACCGCCGAGGACGTCGAGTCCGAGCGCGGCGTGATCCTGGAGGAGATCGCCATGCACGACGACGACCCGTCGGACGTCGTGCACGAGCAGTTCTCGGCGGAGCTGTACGGCGACACCCCGATCGGGCGGCCCATCCTCGGGTCGGTCGAGTCGATCAACGAGCTGACGCGCGACCGCATCGCCGAGTACTACCAGAGCTACTACCAGCCCCCGCACACCGTCGTGTCGGTGTGCGGCAACGTCACCCACGAGCGGGTGGTGGAGCTGGTGGCCACGGCCTACCAGCGGGCGGGCGCGCTCGGCGGCACCGGCACTCCGGTCCCGCCGCGCCTGACCGGCGAGGGCGCCTCGCCGCGCTCCGGCGTGCGCGTGGTCGACCGGCCGACCGAGCAGGCCAACCTGGTCCTCGGCACGACCGCGTTCTCGCGTACGGACGACCGGCGCTTCGCCCTGGGCGTGCTCAACGCCGCCCTGGGCGGGGGCATGTCGTCCCGGCTCTTCCAGGAGATCCGGGAGAAGCGCGGCCTGGCCTACTCGGCGTACAGCTTCACGGCCCAGTACGCCGACACCGGCCAGTTCGGGATCTACGTGGGATGCCTTCCCGCCAAGGTCGACGAGGTGCTGAAGATCTGCCGCGAGGAGATCACCCGGGTCGTCGCCGAGAGCATCACCGAGGACGAGATCGGGCGCGGCAAGGGCCAGATGCGCGGCGGCCTCGTGCTCGGTCTGGAGGACACCGGCTCCCGCATGTCGCGCATCGGCAAGAGCGAGCTGGTGTACGACACGCTGATGCCGGTCGACGAGGTGCTGGCGCGCATCGACGCCGTCACCCCCGAGGAGGTCGACTCCGTGGCCAGGGAGATCCTTTCCCAGCCGATGACGCTGGCCGTCATCGGGCCGTACGGCGACAAGGACTTCAGCGCCTTCGTCGGCTGACGGCCGTGACGTCACCAGGCCCGGGTCCCCGCGAGGGGCCCGGGCCTGTTGTTCGCGCTACGCTTGGGCGTCGTGATCAGGGTTGGAGTTCTGGGCGCCCGCGGGCGCGTCGGTGTCGAAGTCTGCAAGGCCGTCCACGCGGCGGACGACATGGAACTGGTGGCGGCGGTCGACGCCGGCGATCCCATCGAGTCGCTGACCCCCGCCGAGGTGGTGGTCGACTTCACCCATCCCGACGTGGTCATGGACAACCTGAAGTGGTGCGTCGAGCACGGCGTCCACCCCGTGGTGGGCACCACCGGGTTCGACGCGAGCCGCCTCGCGACCGTGCGGAGCCTGCTCGCCGCGCACCCGGGCGTGAACGCTTTGATCGCCCCCAACTTCGGCATCGCCGCCGTACTGATGATGCACTTCGCCCAGCAGGCCGCGCGCTACTTCGAGTCCGTCGAGATCGTCGAGCTCCACCATCCGGGCAAGGCCGACGCCCCCTCGGGCACGGCCCGGCGTACGGCCGAGCTGGTGGCCGAGGCGCGGCGCAAGGCGGGCCTCGGCGCCATGCCGGACGCCACGACCTCCGAGCTCGACGGCGCCCGAGGGGCCGACGTCGACGGCGTGCGGGTCCACGGGGTGCGCCTGGCGGGCCTGATCGCCCACCAGGAGGTGCTGCTGGGCGGTGACGGCGAGATCCTCACGATCCGCCACGACACGATGAACCGCTCGTCGTTCACCCCCGGCGTGCTCCTCGGGGTCCGCCGCGTACGCGACCTCCCGGGCCTCACCGTCGGCCTGGAGAACCTTCTCGACCTCTGAGCCCTTCTCCGCGGGGCGGGATGGGCTCTGGAGGGCCCTTCCACGGCCGTGGAAGGGCCTTGGTGCGACGTCAAGCCTTACGGGCGGGCAGAGGCATTCAGGACGCAGGCCGATCCTTCAGGGCGCAGGCCGATCTTTCAGAGTGCCAGGCCGATCGTGAAGAGCAGGCCGAAAGCGAGCTGGAGACGACCGGTCTGCTGGAGTGTGGTGATCAGGGAGCGTCCGATCCCCCCGCCCTGCACGGCCCTGACCGGGCCGAGGGCGAGCGGCAGCGCGAGCACGGTCAGCAGGGTGAACGGCCGTACGAACGCCAGGGCCAGCGCGACGGCGAACGGCAGCAGCAGGCAGGTGCTGTAGAGCACGCGGGTGCGGGTGTCGCCGAGCACGACGGCGAGCGTGCGCTTGCCCGCCGGGCCGTCGGTCGTGATGTCGCGCAGGTTGTTCACGACGAGCAGCGCGCAGGCCAGCAGCCCGACCGGCACCGCCGCCGCCACGGCGGCCCAAGGGAGGCTTTCCAGCTGCACGTACGTCGTGCCGGCCACGGCCACCAGGCCGAAGAAGACGAACACCGAGATCTCGCCGAGCGCGCGGTAGCCGTACGGGCGGGAGCCTCCGGTGTAGAACCAGGCGGCGGCGATCGCCAGCGCGCCGACGATCAGCAGCCACCAGGCCCCGGTCACCACGACCAGCACGAGCCCCGCGACCGCCGCCGCGAGGAAGCACCCGAGCGCGGCCAGCAGCACCGACCGGGGAGCGGCCACCCGCGAGCCGACGAGCCGGAGCGGGCCCACGCGGTCCTCGTCGGTGCCGCGCACGCCGTCGCTGTAGTCGTTGGCGTAGTTGACGCCCACCTGGAGGATCAGCGCCACGAACAGGGCCAGGAGGGCTCGCCACCAGACCGCTCCGCCGTACGAGACGGCCACGCCCGTGCCCACGGCGACGGGGACCACCGCCGCGGGAAGGGTGCGGGGCCGTGCCCCCGCGAGCCACTGAGCGGGTGTCGCCAACGTCGCCCCTCTTCGGAAGATCGGGTCCTCGGCGGGAGCGCTCGCTCCACGGGCCCGGGGAAATTCGCGTATGCAGGCTATTTCATGGCACGCCCTGCCTTGTGACGGGGGCGTGCGCCGGGCTTCCTGCGGCCGGCCGGGGCGGGAGGTCAGCTGATGTCGGTCGTGAGGCGGATCATGCGGATCGGGCGGCCCATGTCGAGGATGCGCTCGGCCTCGTCGGGGCCCCACCCGGCGGAGGTCAGGAAGCCCACCATCGCCTCGTCGTCGGCGAAGACCCAGGTGACCACGGTGGAGAAGCCGTCGTCGCGGAGGTGGTCGACGGTCGCGTTGAGCAGGCGGCTGCCGTGGCCCCGGCGGACGTGCTCGGGGTCGACGAGCATCGTGAGCAGCTCGGCCGTGGTGGAGGGGTCGAGGTCGGGGTCCTCGGCGGGGGCGTGCGAGGCCATCCCGACCACCCGCTGGCCGCCCGGCTCGCCGTGCCCGCTCGCCAGGGAGCTCAGGGCGTCCTCGGTCTCGACGGCGACCAGGAGGCGGTGGCGCGGCGTCGGCGGGGTCGTGACGGCCTCCTCCCACTGGCGCTTCCACAGCTCCTCGGCCGACGGGCCGGTCATCTGCTCCAGAGGCCCCTCGGGCAGGAGATGGCGGTATCCGCTCTTCCAGGCCCGGATCTGGGTGGCCGTCACCGCTGGGACGTCCTCGCGTCGCGCGGCGCGTACCCCCACGTCTGCCATGTCGGCCGGCCCCCTTTCGTCTGCCCACACCGTATCGGGGTTCGCCCGCCCCGAGGACACGGAGCCCCTGCGGCGCCGAGCTGGAACTCCATGCGGTCGTCCCTCAGGAGGTGTGAGGCTCGTCCTGCTGGCGTCTGGCCCGGTAGGCGCGGGTCTTGGTGCGATTGCCGCAGATACGCATCGAACACCACGAACGCGAACGATTCTTGGACGAGTCGATGAACGCCCACCGGCAGCCGCCTTCCGCGCAGACCTTGAGGCGGGGCCAGTCGCCCCGGGCGTGCGCGTCGAGGACGGCCGCCGCCAGGAGCCCGAGGCCCCTCGTGGCGCCGGTGCTCAGGGGCTCGCACGCGGGCGCGCCGCCCGCGAGCGTGACCCGCATCGGCAGCGCCGCCAGCGCCGCGTCCAGGCCGCTCGTCATGGCTCCCGGGCCCTGGTCGTGGTGCAGCGCCGAACGGAGCCCCTCGCGCAGGCCGATGGCGAGCGCCCAGTCGTCGTCCACGGCCCGGTCGGTCTCGGAGATCAGCCCGCGTTCCCGCAGCCAGACGGCGAGCTCGGCGGGGGAGGCCAGATCGTCGGTGTCGCCTTCGACGTCGTAGGTGTTCACGAAGTCGCGGAGCAGCTCCGCCGGCCCGTCCATGTCACCACTGTAAGACAGTTGGGGGTTGTCTCCAGAATCGGCGTCCGGCGAGGTGGGGAGACCACAGGGCTCAGCTCCGGGCGGTGAGCCGCGTGTCCAGGGCCGCGCCGAGGCGGCGCACTCCCTCCGTCAGCTCGGCGACGTGGGCCGCCGCGATGTGCGTCACCCGGATGTGGGGCGAGGGGGGCTCCGCGGAGTGGTAGATCGTGCCGGGGCTCACCAGGACCCCCGCACGCTGGGCGCTCTCGACCAGGGCCGTCTCGTCCACCTCGCGCGGGAGCCGTACCCACAGGTGCATGCCGCCCTCGGGGACGAGCCGGACCTGCGCGGACGGAAGGTGGCGGGCGAGGGCGGCGGCCAGCGCCTCGCGCCGCACGATGAGCTCGGCCGTCACCGACGCGCGGTGCCGCCGCCAGGCGGGGGAGCCGAGGAACTCCAGCGCGGTCTCCTGCAGCGGACGGGCGACGAAGAACGACTCGACGACCTGCCCCGCCCGCAGCCGCCGCGCCGCCGGTCCGCGCGCGATCACCGCGGCCACCCGCATGCTCGGTGAGGTGACCTTGCTGAGCGAGTTGACGTGGACGACCGTGCCGTGGGTGTCCAGGGTGATCAGGGACGGCGGCACGGGCCCGGTGGTGAGGTAGCGCGCGTAGTCGTCCTCGATCACGAAGGCGCCCGCCGCGCGGGCGATGGCGAGGACCTGCTCGCGCCGCGCCGCCGAGAGCACGGCCCCGGTGGGGTTGTGCAGGGTCGGCTGGCAGAAGAACACCCGGGCGCCCGTGACGGCGAACGCCTCGGCCAGCAGCTCGGGCCGCACCCCCTCGCGGTCGACCGGCACGGCCACCGTGCGCAGCCCGGCCGCGCGGGCCGAGGAGAGCGCTCCTGGATAGGTCGGGGTCTCGACCAGCATCGGCTCGCCTGGGGCCGCCAGGGCGCGGAAGGCGTGGGTCAGCGCCGACTGGCCGCCGCTGACGATCAGGACGTCCGCCTGGGTGACCCCGCCCCCGACCTCGGTCGCGAACCAGCGCCGCAGCTCGGGCAGGCCGTTCAGCGGCGGGAGCGCCCAGGCGTCCGGACGGCGCACGGCGCGCGTGGCGGCGCTCGACAGGGCCTTGGACGGCCGCAGCCCGGGGTTGAGATAACCCCCGGTGAGCGGGATGACCCCCTCGGGCGGCGGCGTGAGCAGCCCGCTCACGGTCGCGTCGTCGACCCACCGGTCGCCGAGGGACACCGTCTGCCACGACAGGTCGGGGGCGTCGCCGGCGGTGGCGGCGGGCACGGAGGCGACGAAGGCGCCGCTCCCCGGCCGCGTGATCACCCTGCCCTCGGCGGCGAGCGCGGCGATGGCCCGCGACACCGTGACCGGGCTCACCCCGTGGCGCCGCGTCAGCTCGCGGCTGGACGGCAGCCGGTCGCCGGGTCTGAGCCTCGCGGCCTCCTCCCGCAGGAGGGCGGCGACGCGGACGATACTGCTATCGTCATTCATGAGACCAGACAATAGCGCTATCGTCCCCACGGCAGTAGCGGTCACCGCCACGGCCGGCGCGAGGACGGATCCCGGCACCGGGGCTCCAGGCGGCGGGACCGCCGGCACGAGGGCGGGTGCGGGCCCCGGGACCCCGGGCGGTGCGACCGCCGTGCTGAGGGGCGGGGGGCGGGCGGGCACTCCCTGGCGGGGCACGCTGCTGGCGGGGCTCGGGGTCGTGACCTTCTCCGGCACCTTCCCGGCCACCGCCTTCGCGATGCGCGGCTTCGATCCGTACCTGGTCGCGATCGGCAGGGCGGCGGTGGCCGCGCTCGTGGCGGGCGCGTGCCTGGTGACGGCCGGCGCTCCGCTGCTGCCGCCGCGCTCCCAGCTGAAGTCGTACGCGGTCATCGCGGGCACCGTGGTCTTCGGGTTCGCGCTGTTCAGCGGGCTCGCCCTGGACTCGGGGGCCGGCGTGTCGCACGCCGCCGTCGTCGTCGGGCTGCTTCCGGCCGCCACCGCCGTCTGCGCGGTCCTGCGGGCGGGCGAGCGGGCCCGGCCGCTGTTCTGGGTCGCGAGCGCGGGCGGCGCGGTCTCGGTCACGATCTTCACGCTCAGCAGGGGAGGCGGACGCCTCGCCGTGGCCGACCTGCTGATGGCGGCGGCCCTGGTCTGCGCCGCGGTGGGGTACACCGAGGGCGGGCGGCTCGCGCGGCACACGCCGGGGTGGCGGGTCATCTCGTACGCGCTGGTGATCGCCGCGCCCGTCGCCGTGCCGGTCACCGTGGTCCTCGCCATGACGACGCCGCTGCGCCCGACCGGCGAGGCGGTGACCGGGTTCGCCTACGTCGCGCTGGTGTCGGCCTTCCTGGGGTTCATCCCGTGGTACGCGGGCCTGGCCATGGGAGGCATCGCCCGCGCCGGTCAGACGCAACTGCTCCAGCCGCTTCTGACGCTGCTATGGGCCTGGCTGCTGCTGGCGGAGCGGGTGGAGGTCGCCACGGTGGCCGCGGCGCTCGCGGTGCTGGTGTGCGTGGCCGCCACCCAGCGCGCCCGTACGTGAGGGCCGCGCACGCGGGCGTTGCGGGGGCCCCGGGAGGGTCAGGCGCCGATCGGGACGGAGTAGACGAGGCGGAACCGGTCGCCGGGGACCACGATGTCGCTGGTCTCCACCGGACGGTCGCCCGACCAGTGGGTGCGCTCGACATGGAGGACGTGAACTCCGGTGGGCAGGTCGAGCAGGTCGCTCTCGGCCGGCTGGGGCACCCGGGTGTGCACGCTCTCGCGGATGTCGGTGATCTTGATGCCCACGGCGGACATGCGGGCCACGAGGCTCTTGCGGCCGTTGGTGCCCTCCTCGGGGAAGGACTGCGCCCTGCCGAGGTCGGCCGGCTCGTAGGAGGTGGCGAGCTGCATGGGCTTGCCCTCGGCGCGGAAGACGTAGCGCGTGCGGATGACGGGCTCGCCCTCCTCGACGCGCAGCCGCCGGGCGGTCTCGCGCCCCGCCTTGATCGCCTCGCTGCGCCAGTCCCAGGTGGCGCGGTGGCCGCCCGCCTGCATGTCGGCGGCGAACGGGGCGTCGTGGTCGATGTAGCGGCATCGCTGCAGGGGATAGAGCACGGACTTCTCGCGGACGTAGTGCCCGGAGCCGACCCTGCCGATGATCAGGCCTTCGGCGGCCAGGACGCGCAGCGCGTGCCTGGCGGCGGTCTCGCCGACTCTGAAGCGCTGGGTGAGCTGCGCTCGAGACGGAATGGGCGCGCCCGGCGGCAGGGTGCCGTCGACTATCTGCGCCCGCAACTCTTCGACCACACGGAGGTACACCGGGTCGTTACCAGTCATCCGTCCATCCCTCGGGGCGTTCGAGATCGTTTCCCTATCTTGCCGTAATCAAAGGACAGCGGGGAGTAATGATGGACACTTGGAGTCCCAACTTTACCAAACGCGATTCTGTGACCACATCCTGTGCCGAAGGGTGCGGAAGGGCTCGCGGATCCCGTGGGCCGCGGCCTTTCCACCTGCGGGAAAGCGCCGCCGGCGGCCGGGCGCGCCTCCTGCGGAACCGCCCTGTGGAACCCCGTCGGCTGGGTGCGCTCGAACGATCGGAAAATTCTCCTCAGAAGCGTGTAACGCCCCCGTAAGCGGCTCCGATTGCATGGATAGAGGTCGTCGATGTGTGTACCCCCGAGCACATATCGGCGGCCTCTATCCATATCCGGCTATCATCTGCGCTAGCGGTACATGCCCTAATTACGTCCCATCGGGCGGCGAACCGGGGTGGCGGGGTCCACCGTCTCCTCGGATCCGGGTACCGTTCGGTCTATGGCATCGCCAACAGGAACCTCCGACGCGCCCTTCGGTCGCATGCTGACCGCGATGGTCACGCCGTTCACGGCCGACGGTGCCGTCGATCTCGAAGGTGTCCAGCGCCTGGCCACCTACCTCGTGGACGAGCAACAGAACGACGGGCTCGTCGTGAGCGGCACGACGGGTGAGTCCCCCACCACCACCGACGCCGAGAAGGACATGATCCTCCGGGCCGTGGTGGAGGCCGTCGGCGACAGGGCCACCGTGGTGGCGGGAGCGGGCACCAACGACACCCGCCACTCGGCCGAGCTCGCCAGGGCCGCGGAGAACGCGGGCGCCCACGGGCTGCTGGTGGTGACGCCCTACTACAACAAACCTCCGCAGGAGGGCCTGTACCGCCACTTCACGGCGGTGGCCGACGCGACCGGGCTCCCCGTGATGCTGTACGACATCCCCGCGCGCACCGGCACGGCGATCGAGACCGAGACGCTGCGGCGCCTGGCCGCCCACCCGCGCATCGCGGCGGTGAAGGACGCCAAGGGCGACCTGTTCGCCGGCTCCCAGGTGATGGCCTCCACCGACCTGGCCTTCTACTCCGGGGACGACGCGGTCAACCTGCCCTGGCTCGCGGTCGGCGCGGCCGGGTTCGTGAGCGTGGTGAGCCACGTGGTCGGCGCCGAGCTCGCCACCATGATCCACATGTACACGTCGGGCCATGTCGAGGAGGCGCGCGCGGTCAACCAGCGCCTGCTCCCGGTGGTCACCGGCATCATGACCCGCTCCCAGGGTGCGATCATGGCCAAGGCGGCCCTCGCCCTGCTCGGCAGGTCCGTGGGCCCCGTGCGCCTTCCCCTGCTGGAGGCCACCCGCGAGCAGATCGCGGTCCTGAGAGAGGACCTGGTCGCGGGCGGCGTGAAGTTGTCCGACTGACGTGCCGCGCGCCGTGCGTAAGGCGCGCGAGAATTGTCTGGCTTGCCCGCCGTCCGTGCGACGTGAACGGCGGAGAACGATCCCAATGAGTCGCCGCGCGCGGAGCGTGGCGGGGAGGAACAGAGAGTTTGAGAGAGAGACACAGCGATCTCGGCCCGCGACGCGCCGCACGGTTCGGCGAGGGAGCCGTGTACGAGCGGCGGGCCGGCATACACGGGGGTAACGCATGAGTCATCCGCATCCCGAGCTCGGACCTCCTCCGGTCCTGCCGGAGAACGGCCTGCGCATCGTCGCACTGGGCGGGCTCGGTGAGATCGGTCGCAACATGGCGGTCTTCGAGTTCGACGGCCGCCTGCTGGTCGTCGACTGCGGCGTGCTGTTCCCAGAGCCCGACCAGCCGGGCGTCGACCTGATCCTGCCCGACTTCGACTACATCAGGGACCGGCTCGACGACATCGAGGCGGTCGTGCTGACGCACGCCCACGAGGACCACATCGGCGCCGTGCCGTACCTTCTGCGCGAGCGGGCCGGCATTCCTCTGGTGGGGTCGCGGCTGACGCTGGGGCTGATCGAGAGCAAGCTCACCGAGCACCGCATCCAGCCGGTCAAGGTGGAGGTGGCCGAGGGGCAGCGGCAGCGGTTCGGGCCGTTCGAGTGCGAGTTCTTCGCGGTCAACCACTCCATTCCCGACGCCCTGGCCGTCGCCATCAGGACCGAAGCCGGCATCGTGCTGCACACCGGCGACTTCAAGATGGACCAGCTGCCGCTCGACGGCCGCCTCACCGACCTCGGCGGCTTCGCCAGGCTCGGCTCCGAGGGCGTCGACCTGCTGATGTCCGACTCGACCAACTCCGAGGTGCCCGGCTTCGTCCCGAGCGAGCGCACCATCAGCCCGGTGATCGACGAGGTCTTCCGCAGCGCGACCAAGCGGATCATCGTGGCGTGCTTCGCCTCGCACGTGCACCGCGTGCAGCAGATCTTCGACGCCGCCGAGGAGAACGGCCGCAAGGTCGCGCTCATCGGGCGCTCGATGGTCCGCAACATGGGCGTGGCCAGGGACCTCGGCTACCTCAGGGTGCCGCCGGGGATCCTCGTCGACTCCCGGGAGATCGAGGAGTGGCCGCCGGAGGACGTCGTGCTGATCTGCACGGGGTCGCAGGGCGAGCCCATGGCGGCGCTGTCCCGCATGGCCAACCGCGACCACCCGATCCGCGTCGCCGAGGGGGACACCGTCCTGCTGGCGTCCTCGCTGGTGCCCGGCAACGAGACGGCCGTCAACAAGGTCATCAACGGGCTCACCCGCTGGGGCGCCCGGGTGATCCACAAGGGCAACGCCCTGGTGCACGTCTCCGGTCACGCGGCCGCGGGCGAGCTGCTGTACGTCCTGAACCTCACCAAGCCGTCCAACTTCATGCCGGTGCACGGCGAGTGGCGCCACATGCGTGCCCACGCCAAGCTCGCGGCGATGACCGGCGTGCCTGACGACCACATCGTCATCGCCGAGGACGGCGTGGTGGTCGACCTGGTCGACGGCAGGGCGCGCATCGTGGGCGCGGTGCAGTGCGGCTACGTCTACGTGGACGGCTCCTCGGTGGGCGCGGTCACCGACGTCGCCCTGAAGGACCGGCGCATCCTCGGCGACGAGGGGTTCATCTCGGTCGTCGTCGTGGTCGACTCGACGACGGGCAAGGTGAGCGGCGGCCCGGAGATCTACGCGCGCGGTTCCGGCATCGAGATCGAGGCGTTCGACGCGGTCATCCCGCTGATCGAGAAGGCGCTTCAGGAGGCCGGGGCCGACGGGGTCGCCGACCTCCAGCAGATGCGCCGGCTGACGCGCCGCATCGTCGGGCGCTGGGTCAGTGACACCTACCGTCGCCGTCCCATGATTATTCCGGTGGTAGTGGAGGTCTGAGCGGGCGTAGGTTTCCGTGCGGGAGGACTTCAGCCACGCACGAGGAGCCGCATGCGCGCGAAACGAGCTGATCGCCGGTGAGCGTCCAAGCCCGCGGGGCGGACATCACCGGCACAGCGGTCGACATCGTCTACACAAAGTTCGACGGATCACTGCACTGGCACCACGGGGCACGGCTGCTGGGGGAGGACGAGCACGGCGTCTGGACCGGCTGCCCGGCCGGCACCAGCGGCAGCCGGGGCGGCGAGCCGCCGGTCGTCTGGCCGCAGCCCTTCGTCATGCTGTTCCCACGGGGGCTGTGGTGGACCGCCACCTTCAACGGCGTGCCGAGCAAGGCGTCGATCTACTGCGACATCACGACCGTCCCTGAGTGGCGCGACGGGCAGGTGACGATGGTCGACCTCGACCTCGACGTGATCCGGATGCGCGACGGGCGGGTCCTGCTCGACGACGAGGACGAGTTCGCCGAGCACCAGGTCCGCTACGCGTATACCGGAGAGGTCATCGCCCAGGCGGAGCGTTCGGCCGCGTGGCTGATGACCGCCGTCCACGATCGCCTGCCGCCCTTCTCGGGGGCCCACGAGCGCTGGCTGGCAGAGATCTCCTGACCCCGTGCACGTGGACCGTCACGCCGCCCACCGGCGTGACGGTCCACGGGGCGAAAGGTCAGAGCAGGCGTCCGGCGCCCGCCAGGAGCGGCACCTTGAGGGCCACCACGAGCGCCGGGTCGACCTTGGTGTGCAGGGTCGGGGTCCAGCCGGCGTCGCCGGACAGGTCGGGGTCGTGGGTGGCGTTGTGGGCCGCCAGGATGTCGACCTGGCGCGTCGTGGCGCCGCTGGTCACGAGCGTGCCCGTGGCGTGGATCGCGGTGCCGCCCCAGTTGTAGATGATCTGGTCCGCGCCGACGCCCGAGCCGAGGCGGAAGTAGTTGTTCTCGGCGTAGATCTTCGACTGCACGCCGACGCCGAAGCTGTAGACGTACCCCGCGCCGGCGGGGACGTTGTAGAAGTTGTCGTAGACGTGTACCCGGCCGAACCTCACGCGCGGCGCCCTCTGCAAGATGGTGTCGAACACGTTGTGGTGAACGGTCACGTTGAGCTTGCCTGAGTCGGTGGCCGGGTTGTTGGTGGAGCCGATCAGCATGGTCTTGTCGTGGCCGGCGAACCGGTTCCACGACACCGTGGCGAGGTCCGCCCCGTTGGTGATGTCGAGCTCGCCGTCGTGTACCTGGTAGGGCCGCCCGAAGTACAGCGGCTGCGCGGAGTCGGGGTTTCCGCCGTCGTCGAAGCTGTTGTGGTCGGCCCAGACGTGCGTGGAGCCGGTGACCGAGATGTTGTCGTAGAGGGAGTTCCAGTTGCCCTCGTCGCCGTCGGTCGGGTCCCACTGGGGGAAGCAGTCGTAGGCGTCCTGGAACGTGATGTTCCTGATGATGACGTTGTCGGCCTTGTCGACGTGCAGGTTGAGGCCCTTGATCACGGCATGGCCGACGCCGGCGATGGTGGTGTTGGAGCCCACCTTCGGCTTGACGTGCGCCGTCTGCCTGGCCGCCGAGGCGGCGCGCGCGTCCTCCAGTGGACCGGACGGCTCGGTGTCTCGGCCCCACACCGCCGGGTCGTAGGCCGCGAGGTACGCAGGGAGGGTGTAGCCGCCCACCGCGTAGTCGTCGCAGCCGAGCTTGGCGCCGGAGTCGTCGGTGTTCCCGTCGATGACGCCCTTCACATAGATGATCTTCGGTGTCCTGTCGCCTCCGGCCAGGGCCGCGACCAGCTCCTTGCGGTTTCGGACGGTGTAGACGTGGGCGTCGTCGGCCGCCGAGCCGCCGGTCGTGCCGGTGGTCGCGGCGGCCCATCCGTCATTGGCGGGCAGCGTGCGCCGCCCCAGCGGCGTCTCGGTGGAAGCCGAGGCCGGCACGGGCGCGGTCGCGAGCGCCACCGCGCACAGGCCGGACGCGAGCACGGCCGTCGTTCTCCAAGGTGTTCTCAAGGGATCGGTACCTCCTGGGTCAGGGAGGCCCGCCTCTGGCCGAGGGAGCCTCCAGGGGGTCGGGGCCCGTGCGGGCGCGCCGCGGCGGGGTCCCCGGTGGGGGCCTCCCCGAGACGCGGCGCCCAGGCGCGGGGGTCAGCGACCCTCGATCACCTCAAGGGCGCGCTCGACCAGCTCCGCGAGTCGCTTGACGTGTTCGGGGGCGGGCTCGGCGAGCGGGACGCGCGGGGGGCCCACGTCGAGCCCTCGCAACCGCACGCCGGCCTTGACGAGCGACACGGCGTACCCGGAGCCCTGGCGGCGCAGCTCGACCAGCGGCCGGTAGAACTCGTCGATCAGCAGGTCGACCGTGGCGTCGTCGCCGCCGACCAGCGCCCGGTGAAAGGCCAGCGCGACGGTCGGCACGAAGCAGAAGACGGCCGAGGAGTATCGGGTGATGCCGAGCCCCCGGTAGGCGAGCGCCGACATCTCGGCCGTGGGCAGGCCGTTGAAGTAGAGCAGCTCGCCCGAGGCCGAGCGGACCGCGCTGATGGTGCGCTGGAGCAGGTCGAGGTCGCCGTATCCGTCCTTGAAGCCCACGATGCGGGGATGGCGGGCCAGGGCGACGACGGTGTCCGGCTCGAAGATGGCGTTGTCCCGCTGGTAGAGGATGACGGGCAGCCCGGAGGCGTCGGCCAGGGCCTCGTAGTGGCGGCGCAGCCCCTCCTGGTCGGCCTGGATCAAGTAGGGCGGCAGGGCGAGCAGGCCGTCGGCCCCCGCCGCCTCCGCCGCCGCGGAGAACCGCGACGCCAGCGCCGTCCCGTACCCCGTGCCCGCCACGACGGGCACGCGCCCGGCGCTCTCCTCGACGGCGGCGGCGACGCAGGCCGCGTAGTCGTCCAGGCTCAGCGAGGGGAACTCGCCCGTGCCGCAGCAGGCGAACACCGCGCCGCAACCCGCCGCCACGCCTTCGCGCACGTGCAGGCGGAAGGCATCGAGGTTCAGCCGCTCCCGGTCGTCGCACGGTGTGACGGGGAAGAACAGCAGCCCGTCGAGCCGATCCACCAGCGCAGTCATGCGGTCCTCTCTCGCGTACACATTCAAGAACTGTATTCACGTATATGAACACATGGAACGTATGGCCGACACCCCCCGCCAGTCAAGGGAGCGGCGCGAACGCGGCTGCCACGCGTTCGAAATGCTTTGGTTACCTGGCGAAGGGTTGACAGTTCGCGTGTCGCGTTCCTACGTTGACGGCGCGTACACAAGTGTGAACGTCATTCAAGAATGTGTCACGTTGCCCGACGGAACGGAGTGCGAGGTGGCTTTGGCCAGCACACCCCAGGCGAGGGGACGCCCGCGGGCCCTGCGCTGGGCCCCGTACCTGCTGATCTCACCGACGGTGCTGCTGATCGCGGTGTTCCTCGTCTACCCCATCGGCAGCGTCCTGTACTACAGCTTGCGGCACTACAACCTGACCAAGCCATGGGCCAACGGGTTCGCCGGCCTGGACAACTTCAGGGAGATGCTGTTCCACGACCCGCTGTTCTGGTCCAGCCTGGGCTTCACCGCCAAGTGGGTGGTCGTCGAGATCGTTCTGCAGCTCCTGCTCGGACTCGCCCTGGCGCTCATGGTGAATGAAAGTTTCATCGGCCGGGGGCTCGCCCGCTCGATGGTGTTCTCGCCGTGGGCGGTCTCCGGGGTGCTCACCACGGGCATCTGGATCCTGCTCTACAACCCCACCACCGGCATCGTGCGCTACCTCGGCGCCCCCGAGGCCGCCGTGCTCGGCAACCCGGACACCGTCTTCGGCGCGGTGGTCATCACCGAGCTGTGGCGCGGCGTGCCGTTCTTCGCGATCCTGCTGCTCGCCGGGCTGCAGGGCATCCCAGGAGAGCTGTACGAGGCGGCGGCGGTCGACGGGGCCGGCCGTACGCGGCGCTTCTTCCACGTCACGCTCCCGCACCTGCGGGACGCCATCGTGCTGGCCACGCTGCTGCGCTCGGTCTGGGAGTTCAACAACGTCGACCTGATCTACACGCTGACCGGGGGCGGGCCGGCGCAGGTCACCACCACGCTCCCGCTGTACGTGGCCCAGCGCGCGATCGACTCCAAGGACTTCGGGTACGGCTCCGCGCTCACGACGGCCGGGTTCGTGATCCTGCTGTTCTGCTCGCTCCTCTACCTCCGGCTGAGCCGGTTCGGCGCGGACCACAAGGGATGAGGGACGGTTCCATGGCAACCGAGGTGATCGCGCGACGCCCCGCCCACGCGCGGACGGGCGCGGCCCCCGGCTCGCGCCGGAGGGACCCCGGCAGGGTGCTCCGCCTGTACGTCCCGCTGGTGCTCTACCTGGTCTTCACGCTGGTCCCGTTCTACTGGATGATCGTCTTCGCGCTGCGGCCCACGGGCTCGACCGCGCCGGTGCCGTGGCCGGTCACCTTCGAGCACTTCGACACCGTGTGGAATGACATCGGCTACGCCGTCTTCTTCAAGAACAGCGTGATCGTCGGCGTGCTGTCGCTGTTCTTCACCACGGTGGTCGCCCTGATGGGCGGCTACGCGCTGGCGCGGTTCCGCTTCCGCGGCCGTACGTTCTTCATGATCGCGCTGTTGTGTACGCAGTTCATCCCCGGCGCCATGATGCTGATCCCCCTGTTCACAATCTTCAGGGGGCTTGGGCTCATCAACTCCCTGTGGAGCCTGGTGGTCGCCGACACGGTGTTCAACCTGCCGCTGTCGATCATCTTGATGAGCGGGTTCGTCACCGCGGTCCCCTTCCAGGTGGAGGAGGCGGCGCTGGTCGACGGCTGCACGCGGATGCGGGCGTTCTTCGCGGTCGTGCTGCCGCAGCTCCGGCCGGGGCTCATCGCCGTGGGCTCGTTCGCCTTCATCCACACCTGGAACAACTTCCTGTTCGCGCTGATGTTCATCAGCAGGCAGGACAACTTCACGATCCCCGTCGGCCTCAGCTACACCATCGGCGAGTACAGCGCCGACTTCGGAGCCCTGGCGGCGGGTGGCGTGGTAGCGGCCGTACCGGTCGTCTGCGTGTTCGCAGTGATTCAGCGCTATCTCGTGTCCGGCATCAGCGCCGGTGCCGTCAAGGGATAGCACCCCCCGCCTGGAGGACACCACCCATGAGAACCATCACGAAGGTCCGCGCGGCCGCCGTCGCCGTCCTCGCCCTGTCCGTGACCGCGACGGCCTGCGGTTCGGACTCCGCCGGAGGCGGGGCACCGGACAAGACGACGATCACCTTCTGGGACAACAACGGAGGGGTGCGCACGCCCATCTACCAGGAGCTGATCAAGCGGTTCGAGAAGGCTAACCCCACGATCCACGTCGAGTACGTCGGCATCCCCATCGCCTCCGTCCAGCAGAAGTACGACACCGCGGTCGCGGGCGGCGAGACGCCCGACGTCGGCGGCGTCACCACCAGCTACCTCGCCAACCTGACGGGCCAGCAGGCGCTCGAACCGGCCGACGACTGGCTGGCCAAGAGCCCCGCGAACGGCAAGCTGCTCGGCAGCATGCTCACCTCGATCAAGCAGACCACCCCGGACGGCAAGCTCTACCTGGTGCCGGCCACCTCCAACCTCGACGTCGTCTGGTACCAGAAGGAGAAGCTGGCCGCGGCGGGGGTCGAGGCGCCGAAGACCTGGGACGCGTTCTTCACCGCCGTGGACAAGCTGACCAAGGCCCCCGACCAGTACGGATGGACCATCCGCGGCGGCGCGGGCTCGATCTTCCAGCTTCTGGCCGAGGCCTACGCGTACTCGGGCGTCACCGAGTTCTTCGACGCCTCCGGCAAGAGCACCGTGAACGACCCGAAGAACGTCGAACTGGTCGCCAAGATCGCCGCGCTGTACAAGAAGGACACCCCGGAGGCCGACGTCACCAACGACTTCCCGAAGATGGTGGCCCAGTTCACCAGCGGCAAGGTCGCGATGATGCACCACAACCTCGGGTCGTACAACGACCACGTGAAGGCGTTCGGCGCGGACAAGATCGACGCCTTCCCGATGCCCGTGGGGGTGTCGGGCAAGCGCACCATCGTGGCCAACCCCGTCGACGGGTTCGCGGTGTTCAAGAACAGCGAGCACAAGGAGGCGGCCTGGAAGTTCGTGGACTTCCTGGTCTCCAAGGAGAGCAACAGCTACTGGAACCAGCAGACCGGACAGATCCCGGCGAACACCGACGCCCAGGGCGACTCCTGGCTGAACGAGCGGCCGTACCTCAGGAACGCGGTCGAGGTGCTCGGCGACCCGGGCACGGTGGTCGTCTCGCCGCCCTACTACCTGCCGCAGTTCTCCTCGATCACCAAGGCCGACACCGAGCCGCTGTTCCAGAAGGTGCTCCTCGGCCAGATGAAGCCGCAGGAGTTTCTGGACACGATGGCCCAGAAGCTCACCGAGGCGCAGGCGGAGTGGAAGCAGTCGCACTCCTAGCCGGTCACGGGCCGGGGCGGGCGCGCGCCACCTGACCGCGGGCGCCAGCCCCCGCCCCCTGGCGACGTACGGAAAGGCAGCACCGGCAGCACTGAGGAGAGGAACGTCATGGCCGTCATCGAGCGGGTCACCGTCACGGTGTTCACCACCGTCGCCAAGTCGGTGGTGGACGGGCACGGGCACCGGCATCCAGGCCCGCCACGGGAGGTCAGCGAGGCCCTGCTGGAGATCACCGACAGCGACGGTGCCAAGGGGTACTGCCTGGGCCAGGCCGAAACGCTCAGGGACAGCATGATCCGGGCCCACGTGCGCCCGGTGCTGGCCGGCCAGGACAGCCTGGACCGCGAGCGCCTGTGGCACGCGGTCGCGCGGCGGCAGCGAGGGGCGCACGGCAACCTCACCGACCGCCTGCTCAGCACCGTGGACCAGGCGCTGTGGGACCTGGCGGGCCGCAAACTGGGCCTTCCCGTCTGGAAGCTGCTCGGCGGCGCGCGGTCCACGATCCCCGCCTACGCCAGCACCATGTGCGGCGACGACATCCCGGGCGGCCTCGCGTCGTTCTCCGACTACGCGGACTTCGCCAAGGACCTGGTCGCGCGGGGCTACCGGGGCATCAAGCTCCACACCTGGATGCCCCCGATGCGGCACGGCGTCGACCTGGACATCAAGGCCTGCGCGGTCGTGCGCGAGGCGGTCGGCCCCGACGTCGCGCTGATGCTCGACAGCAACCACTGGTACAGCCGTACGGAGGCGCTCAGGCTCGGCCGTGCCCTCGACGAGCTGGACTTCGCGTGGTACGAGGAGCCGATGGAGGAGGCGTCGGTGCAGTCGTACAGATGGCTCGCGGACCAGCTCGCGACCCCGATCCTGGGCCCGGAGACCTCCTGGGGCAAGCACATGGCGCGGGGCGAGTGGGTGGCGGCGGGCGCGTGCGACATCCTGCGCGTCGGCGTGGTCGGCTCGGGCGGGATCATCCCGGCGCTGAAGGCCGTGCACACGGCCGAGTCGTTCGGCATGGGCTGCGAGATCCACGGCAACGGCTCGGGGGCGCTGGCCGTCATCGGGGCCTCCCTGTGCGGGCAGTGGTACGAGCGCGGCCTGCTCCACCCGCATTCGGACTACGACGACCCCCCGCCGCACCTTCGCTCGATCGTCGACCCGCTGGACGAATCCGGGAACGTCTCGCTGCCCGTACGGCCGGGCTTGGGCGACGATCTTGACCTGGACCACATCGCCGCCCATACGGTGGCGACATGGTGAAAAACGTTCTCTTGACCGGTGCCGCGGGCCGCATCGGCGCGTGCCTGACCGGCGGACTTCCCGAGCACGGCCACACGCTGAGGCTCCTGGACAGAATTCCCATCAATAATCCCCAGCATGAAGTGATTTGTGGGGATATATCGGACTCGGCGGTGCTGGAGGAGGCCATGAAGGGGATCACGGCCGTCGTCCACCTGGCCGGCATCCCCTCGACCTCCGCGACCTTCGAGGAACTGCTCACGGCCAACATCGAGGGCACCTACCGCGTCTTCGAGGCCGCCCGGCGGGCCGGGGTCGAGCGCGTCGTGTACGCCAGCAGCAACCACTCCGTGGGCTTCACGCCGCGCCAGGAGCTCGCACCGGCCGACACCCCCGTGGCCCCGGACTCGCACTACGGCGTCTCCAAGGCCTACGGGGAGGCGCTCGGCCGCTACTACTCCGACAGATACGGCATGCGGGTGGCGTCCCTGCGCATCGGCACGTTCGACCGGCGCCCGCCCAACGCCCGCGCGCTGTCCACCTGGATCAGCCCGGGTGACATGGTGCGGCTGGTCCACGCGTGCCTGACGGCGCCGGACCTGACGTACGCCGAGGTCTGGGGCGTCTCGGCCAACACGCGCGCCTGGTGGGACCCCGCCCCGGGGGCCGCGCTCGGCTACGAGCCGAGGGACGACGCCGAGGCGTTCGCGGCGGAGTTCCCCGAGCTCGACCATGCCGATCCGGAGTACGCCTGGGTTGGCGGTCGCGTCATTGAGTCATGACCGGCGACAATAGAGGTACCGTGCCGCAGGGAGGACGTACATGACGGAGCAGGGAACCGCGGTGCCGCACGTCAAGTCGGCCGTGCGGACCGTGGAGCTGCTCGACTTCTTCGCCCAGTACCCCGGCCTGCACAGCCTGTCTGACCTGCAGGGCAAGCTCGGCTACCCCAAGAGCAGCCTCCACGCGCTGCTCCGCACGCTGGTGGGCCTCGGGTGGATCGAGACCGACGTCACCGGCACGCTCTACCGCATCGGCATGCGCGCCCTGCTGGTCGGCGCGACCTACATCGACGGTGACCCGGTGGTCCAGATCGCGCGCGACGCGCTCGACTGGCTCGCCGAGGTCACCGGCGAGACCGTCCACCTCGCCCGGCTCGACCACTTCGACGTCGTCTACCTCGCCACCCGGGCCTCCCGCCACTATCTGCGGCCCTTCACCAGGGTCGGCCGCCGCCTCCCGGCCAGCACCACCTCGCTCGGCAAGGCGATACTCGCCACGCGCGACGACGTCGCGGTGTCGCGCCTGCTCCCCGCCGAGCTGCCGCGGCTCACCAAGAACACCATCGTCGACCAGGGCCAGCTCATCGCCGACCTGCGCCGCATCCGCAAGCGGGGTTACTCCATCGACCGCGAGGAGAACACCGAGGGCCTGCGCTGTTTCGGCGTCGCGCTCGACATCGCCTACCCGCCCCGCGACGCGGTCAGCGTCTCGGTGCCCGTCCCCCGGCTGACGGCCGGCCGCGACAAGGAGATCGCGGCCTGCCTGCTGGAGGCGCGCGACCGCATCGAGGTCGCGGCCCGCGGCGTCCGCCGCACGTACTGAAGACCCGTCACGCCGCGGCTTGACCTCTCCGTGCCCCAAGTTGTTCTATATAGCAATACTGCATTCTATGTAACGGAATAGGAGGCGCGGTGGAGGTACGGCACGCGACCGCACCGGACCAGTTGCCGGGCATGACGACCGAGCGGCTCAGGAGCCGCTTCCTCGCGGAGGACCTCTTCGTGCCCGGCGAGGTGCGCCTGGTGTACTCCCACGAGGACCGCATCGTGATCGGCGGCGCGGTCGCCGGGGACACGCCGCTGGAGCTTCCGTGCCCGGACCCGCTGCGGGCCGAGTACTTCCTCGAACGCCGCGAGCTCGGCGTGGTCAACGTGGGCGGACCCGGCCCCCGCCCCGGCACCGTCACCGTCGACGGCGCGGCCTACGAGCTGGGCCCCAAGGAGTGCCTGTACGTCGGCAGGGGCGCGCGTGCGGTGGCGTTCACCGGCGGCGCGTTCTACCTGGTGTCCACTCCCGCGCACACCGCCCATCCGACGGTCAAGGCGGGCCTCGAAGACGCGGAGCCCGTGCGGCTCGGCTCGCAGGAGGGGTCGAACGACCGCACGATCAACAAGTACATCCACGCCAAGGGCATCCAGAGCTGCCAGCTCGTGCTCGGCGTCACCGTGCTGGAGCCGGGCAGCATGTGGAACACCATGCCGTGCCACACCCACGAGCGGCGCACCGAGATCTACCTCTACTTCGACCTCCCCGACGACCAGCGGGTGGTCCACCTCATGGGCGAGCCGGACGAGACCCGCAACCTGATCGTGGCGAACCGCCAGGCCGTGATCTCGCCCTCCTGGTCGGTGCACTGCGGCTTCGGCACCCGCAACTACGCCTTCGTCTGGGCGATGGGCGGCGAGAACCAGGCCTACGATGACGTGGAGCAGGTCGCGATCGGCGCGATGCGGTGATGTTCTCGCTCGAAGGCAGGACGGCGCTGGTCACCGGCACCCGCACCGGCATCGGCCGCGCGATCGCGGCGGGACTCGCCAGGGCGGGGGCCGACGTCGTCCTGCACGGCCACCGCGACGACCTCGACGAGGTGGAGGCCGAGGTCCGCAAGACGGGCCGTGAGGCATGGCGATGGATCCTCGACCTGTCGGACCTCGCCGGGCTGCCCCGGGCGGCCGAGGAGCTCCTCGCGCGGCACCGCGTGGACATCCTGGTCAACAACGCCGGCATCATCCGCAGGGCCCCCGCGGCCGAGCACGCCTACACCGACTGGCGGGCCGTGCTCGACGTCGACCTCGACGCGGCCTTCCTGCTCACCCAGGCCTTCGGCCGCCCCATGCTGGGCCGGGGCTCCGGCAAGATCATCATGATCGCGTCAATGCTGTCGTTCCAGGGCGGGATCAACGTGCCCGGGTACACCGCGGCCAAGCACGCCGTCGCGGGCCTGACCCGGGCGCTGGCCTGCGAGTGGGCCGCGGGCGGCGTGCAGGTCAACGCGATCGCCCCGGGGTACGTCGCCACCGGCAACACCGGCGCGCTGCGCGAGGACCCGAGCCGCGAGCCCGCGATCAGGGCCAGGATCCCGGCGGGGCGCTGGGGCACGCCCGAGGACCTCGTGGGAGCCTCGGTCTTCCTGGCCTCGCGCGCCTCCGACTACGTCAACGGCCACGTGCTGGCCGTCGACGGCGGCTGGCTCGCCCGGT
Source organism: Sphaerisporangium sp. NPDC049003 (assembly GCF_043197795.1). Lineage (NCBI taxonomy): Bacteria > Bacillati > Actinomycetota > Actinomycetes > Streptosporangiales > Streptosporangiaceae > Sphaerisporangium > Sphaerisporangium sp. NPDC049003. The sequence goes on along the minus strand of NZ_JBICTU010000002.1, from coordinate 213,378 downwards.
GAGGAGGCCGGCGTGGACCGTACTACGGGATGCCTGTTAGTAGGCTCGGGGCGTGGTCAGGGAAGGCAGCTCCATCGACAAGGCGCTGGCGGTGTTCGAGGCGATCGCCGAGCACCACCGCGTGACCGACATCGCCGCGGCGACCGGCGTCTCCAAGTCGACCGTCCACCGCATCCTGCAGTCGCTCGTCGAGTGGGGGTTCGCCCGTCCCGACGGCGCCGGGGGGTACGAGCCCGGGCCGCGCATCCTCACCCTGGCGGGCAAGGTCATGAGCCGCTTCGATCCCTCGCGGCAGGCGTCCGCCGCCCTGCGCGCCCTGCACGAGCGCACCGGCTACACCACCCACTTCGGCATCCGCAGCGGTGACGAGGCGGTCTACGTCGACAAGCTGGAGGGCCGCAGGCCCTACCAGATGCCCTCCCGCGTGGGCATGAGCCTGCGCCTGCACAGCACCGCCATCGGCAAGGCGATCCTCGCCGAGCTGACCGACGACGAGGTCCGCGCCGTCGCCGGGCGCGCCGGCCTGCCCCGGCTGACGCCCGCGACCCTGACGGGCGTCGATGACCTGCTGGCCCACCTCGGCAAGGTGCGGGCACGCGGCTACGCCATGGACGACGAGGAGAACGAGCCCGGCATCCGCTGCGTCGGCGCGGCCGTCTTCGACCACACGGGCCGGGTGCTCGGCGGCATCTCGATCTCCTCGCTCGCCATGGACATGGAGCGCGAGGTGCTGGAGGATCTCGCGCCCGTGGTCACCGCCGCCGCCCGCGAGGTCTCTCTCGCCCTCGGCGCTCCCGCCGCGGCCGTCACCCGCTGACCCGCGACCCGCGGCGGCTCACGCCGAGGGCGCGTCCGAGGTTCCCGAAAGCTCTCCGAGCAGCCGCCGGATGTCCTCGGGCGTGGCGACCCGGCCCGTGCCTCCCTGTCCCTCCAGGCTGACGGCAGCGGCGGCCGTGCCCGCCCGTACGGCCTCGCGCAGGGGGGCTCCGGCCGAGAGCCTGGCCGCGACCGTCCCGGCGAAGGCGTCGCCCGCCCCGGTCTGGTCCACGATCACCCCCGCGGGGACGGCGGGGATCTCCACGGGCGGCCCCGCGTTCCGCTCGCCGAGCAGGACCCCGTCGGCTCCCCGGGTGACGGCCACGGCCCGCGCGCCGAGCCCCAGGCACGCCCGTACGGCCTCGGCGGGGTCCCCGGTACCGAGCAGAGGCAGGCTGTCGCCGGGGCACGAGGGGGTCACCAGGGCGGCGTACGGGGCGATCGCCGCGAGCGCGCCGGCCGCCGCCTCGGCGCTGGTGAGCCGGGAGCGGTAGTTCGGGTCGTAGACGACCTTGCCCCCCGCCTCGTGCACGATCTCGGCGGCGTGGAGCACCGCGTGGGCGCAGGAGGCCGACAGGGCGGCGGTGACACCGCTGACGAGCAGGACGGAGGTCTGCGCCAGCGGCGTCGCCGAGACGTCCGAGGGGCCCATCCTCGTGGCAGCGCTGCACGCCCGCATGTAGCCGAAGGCGCGCTCCCCGCTCGGGTCGGCGCCCACGGCGTAGGCGCCGGTGGAGCCGGGGCCGCGGCGCATCCAGCGGGTGTCGACGCCGTGGGCGGCGGCGAACCGGATCAGCCGCTCGCCGAACTCGTCCTCGCCCACCAGCGTCACCAGGGCGACGTGCGCGCCGGTCGCCGCCGCCGCGACGGCGGCGTTCAGCGCGTCACCGGAGAAGGAGAGGTGAAAGGTGTCCGCCTCGGTCAGGGGAGCGGACGCCGAGAACTCGACCAGCGGCTCACCGATCACCATCACGTCCACGACGAACTCCTTCTTGGTTCATGTAGCGGAATTTGATTTCATGTGATGCAACAGACGTCGAATCGGAGGACATCATGCCGAACATCACCGTGGAAATGCTGTCGGGGCGGACCATGGACCAGCGCCGCGACTTCGTGGCCGCCGTGACGGAAGCCGCCGTCGACATTCTCAAGGCGCGCAGGGAGTCCGTCCGCATCGTCTTCTGGGAGATCGAGAAGTCCGACGTGGCCAACGGCGGCACCATGGAGTCCGATAAGTAACAATAAAAGCTGATAAATGGCCTGGGAGGGGCGGTCATCTCTCCCAGGCCACCTGTGCGAGCCGTGCGGGCGCCCAACTACGCGGTCACCCTGGCGCGGTCCGTCGCCGGGTCGGTGCCGAGCGAGTCCACCAGCTCGTCGCGGTCGGGGCGGTTCTCCGGCCTCAGCAAGCCGATGAGGACGTACAGCACCAGGGACGTCACCAGCGGCGCCGCGACCACCAGGGTCTGGTTCCCCGAGGCGATCACCCATTTGATCACGGCCCAGACGCCGAGGCCGGCCGCCCAGGAGACGATGGCCGCCGTCGGGCCGCTGCGCTTGAACCACGGGAGCAGGCCGAGCATCAGCGGGATCGAGATCGGCCCCATGGTGGCGGCCACGACGTCCACGACGATCTTCAGCACCACCCCCTGGCCCTGGGTGGCGATCGCGATCGTCATGCTGACCGCCACGAACAGGAACGTCGTGACCCGGGCCAGCCTGAGCGCGCCCTCGGCGGTCAGCGTCCTGACCCGCCGCACGAAGACGGGCAGGATGTCACGGGTGATCACCGCGAGCCGGTTCCACCGGGCGGCGAACAGGAAGGCCCCGATGCCGACGCCGATGCCGATCGTCATCGCCCACCAGACGTAGACGGTCAGCCCGTAGTCGTAGGCGACGGCCGCGAACGCCACGAACATGACCGCGCTGTAGCCCGACATGTGGTGCGAGATCCCCGAGAGCCACCAGGGGATCCTGCCCCCGGCCGTGAAGTAGTCGATGACGGTCCTGATGCGGTTCTTCGACCACACCCCGATGACGACCATGACCACGAAGTAGGCGCCCAGCACGGTCCAGTCGAGTGCGGACATCGCTCCTCCTTCCAACGTCCCGTTGGATGGAGATTCCATTACATGAAACGCGATGTCAATACATAGAACACAATCCCGTGAAGCCCCGGCGCGCCCCCGAGCGTCAAGCCCGCCTCATGCGTACCCTCGGTACCATGGCCACCCGTACGTCGAAAAGCACCCCAAAGGGGTCGGCGAAGCGGTCCACGTCGTCGCGTACGTCCCCCGCCAAGCGGCCGACCGGCACGCGGGCCGCAGGCGCACGGGCAGGCGGCCGACCGCCCGCCCGCCGTCCGGCATCCGCGCCCCCCGACCCGATCAGCTGGGTCTTCCTGGTGATCGGCAGGTTGTTCATCGGCGTGTGGCTGCTCTTCGCGAACGGCATCGGCACCGCCGCGCGCGCCTTCGGGCAGCAGGCGCGCGATCTCGACCCGGCCCACCGCCGCGACGGTCTCGGCCTGGCGGTGCTGGGCGGGGCGATCGTCCTCGCCGCGATGACCTGGCGCACCACCCACGGGACGGTCGCGACGGTGGTCGACGCCGTCATGCGCGGCGCCCTCGGGTCCCTGGCCTGGTCCGTGCCCATCCTGCTCGCGCTGGTCGCGTGGCGCCTGCTGAGGCATCCCGACCAGAACGCCGACACCGGCCGCATGATGATCGGCTGGACCGCGCTGCTGGCCGGCCTGCTCGGCATCATCCACGTCGCGCACGCCACGCCGTACCCCTCGGGCCCGGCCAAGACCGACGGCATGGACAAGGTGTCCGCGGCCGGGGGCATGATCGGGTTCATCGTCTCGGCGCCGCCGGCCAGCATCCTCCCGGCGTTCATCACGATCCCGTTGCTCCTGCTGCTCTCGGGGTTCGGGATTCTGGTGATCACCGCGACCCCCGTCCACCGGGTGCCCGAGCGCCTGGCGGAGATCCAGCACATGCTCTTCCAGAAGAGCGGGGGAGATGCTCCGGCCAAGACCGGCGAGCGCGTCAGGCGCCCCCGCAAGCCCCGAGGCCCGTCCTCCGGCGGGGGCAAGGGCGGCGAGCCCGAGCTCGGCGAGCACATCAAGCCCTACGACACCCCGCTCATCGCGGACTCCGACGGCAAGGTCTCCGACCACTCCCCGGAGATCGTGCCGGGCCTGGTGGACGAGGACGAGCCGCCGGAGCCGCCGCGCGTCCCCGAGCCCCCCCACCCCTCGCCGGCGCCGCGCAAGGTCGAGCAGCTCGTGCTCTCGCCGCAGGCCGGCCCGTACGCCCTGCCCGACCTGCAGGCGCTGCGCCCGGGCAGCGCGCCGAAGCCGCAGACCAAGGCGAACACCATCGTGGTCAACGCGCTCACCAGCGTCCTGGAGCAGTTCGCCATCGACGCCCAGGTGATCGGGTTCACCCGGGGCCCGACGGTCACGCGCTACGAGATCGAGCTGGGGCCCGCGGTCAAGGTCGAGAAGGTCACCGCCCTCACCAAGAACATCGCCTATGCCGTTAAATCGGCTGATGTCCGGATCTTGTCCCCGATCCCCGGCAAGTCGGCGATCGGGGTCGAGATCCCCAACACCGACAAGGACCTGGTCAGCCTGGGCGACGTGCTCCGCTCCCAGGTGGCCCAGGCCGACCACCACCCGATGATCGTGGGGCTCGGCAAGGACGTGGAGGGCCGCACCATAGTGGCCAATCTGGCCAAGATGCCCCATCTGCTCATCGCGGGCGCCACCGGCGCGGGCAAGTCGGTGTGCGTCAACGGGCTCATCACCTCGATCCTCATGCGGGCCACGCCCGACGAGGTGCGCATGGTCCTGGTCGACCCCAAGCGGGTGGAGCTGAACACCTACGAGGGCATCCCCCACCTGATCACGCCCATCATCACCAACCCGAAGAAGGCCGCCGAGGCCCTCGAATGGGTCGTCGGCGAGATGGACCGCCGCTACGACGACCTGGCCGCCAGCGGCTTCCGGCACGTGGACGAGTTCAACAAGGCGGTGCGGGCGGGCAAGCTCGTGCCCCCTCCCGGGAGCGAGCGGGTCTACCAGCCGTACCCCTACCTGCTCGTCATCATCGACGAGCTGGCCGACCTCATGATGGTCGCCCCCCGCGACGTCGAGGACTCCATCGTCCGCATCACCCAGCTCGCGCGCGCCGCGGGCATCCACCTGGTCATCGCCACCCAGCGTCCGTCGGTCGACGTCGTGACCGGCCTGATCAAGGCGAACGTGCCGTCGCGGCTGGCGTTCGCGACCTCCTCGCTCGCCGACTCCCGGGTCATCCTCGACCAGCCGGGCGCCGAGAAGCTCGTCGGGCAGGGCGACGCGCTCTTCCTGCCGATGGGCGCCAGCAAGCCCATGCGGCTGCAGAACGCCTTCCTGTCGGAGAAGGAGATCAACGACGTCGTCGGCCACTGCAAGGCGCAGATGCAGGTGGAGTACCGCGACGACGTCGCCGCCGTGGCGACAGCCAAGCGCGAGATCGACGAGGACATCGGCGACGACCTCGACCTGCTCGTCCAGGCCGCCGAGCTGATCGTCTCCACGCAGTTCGGCTCCACGTCGATGCTCCAGCGCAAGCTGCGCGTGGGATTCGCCAAGGCCGGCCGCCTGATGGACCTGCTGGAGAGCAGGAACGTCGTCGGCCCGAGCGAAGGCTCCAAGGCCCGCGAGGTCATGGTGAAACCCGATGAACTGCCCGGCCTGCTCGCCGACTTGCGGGGAGAGTGACCCCTCCGCGACCGTCCCCCTCGGTAACTGGTTGAATGTGAATGACTACGCATCGTCGGAATACGGGCGCAGCGCAGGTGCACGGCGAGGGGGACGTATGAGCATTGGAGTGACGCTGGCCGCGGCACGCAACGCGGCAGGCATGACGGTCGCTCAGCTGAGCGGCCGCACGCGGATCAGGGAAACGGTCATCTACGCCATGGAGCGGGACGATTTCTCGCTCTGCGGGGGCGACTTCTACGCGAGAGGTCACGTCCGCAACATCGCCAAGACGCTCGGGCTCGATCCCGACGCCATCGTGCACCAGTTCGACGAGGAACACGGTGGTGTGCCTCGGCCCGTGCGCGCGGCGGCGGTCTTCCAGGCCGAGAGCACGATCAAGCTTCGCGACCGCCGCAGCCCCAACTGGTCCACCGCGATGGCGATAGCCCTGGCCATCGTCGCGGTCTTCGGGGTGACCCGGGTGATGAGCGGCTCCGGCGAGACCCTCGCCACGGGCGCCGACCTCAAGCCGACGCCCACCCCGAAGGGGTCGGGCGCGACCAGGCAGCCCGTCAACCCCAAGGCGGCCAAACCGGTGAGCGACCTGGTGACGCTCCAGGTCAAGGCCAACAAACCCTCGTGGGTCGAGGTCAGCGACGGCAAGGGCAAGCAGATGTTCCGCGGCACGATGCCCGCGGGGCAGACGTCGATCTGGAAGACGCACAAGCAGATGCGCGTCACCATCGGCAACGCCGGAGGAGTCGATCTTGAGGTGAACGGCAAGCACGTCGGCGTGCCCGGCAAGGTCGGGCAGCTCGTCCGAAGGTCCTTCGGCCCCGAGGAGCCCGGCTCCCGATGATGCCCGGTCGCGACCGGTCCTGACCCCGGTCGTTCCCCCCGGCGGCGCCGCTCGACATGATCCATCGGCGCCGCTCACGGCTGCCGGCGGCGGAAGAACGGGGGGAGTGCGTCAGGCGGTGGCCAACTCCCGATACCGTAGAGCCATCATGTCTTCCCGCCGAACCGCATCGCTGATCACATTGGGCTGCGCGCGCAACGAAGTCGACTCCGAGGAGCTCGCCGCGCGCATGGAAGCCGCCGGGTGGCAGCTCGACGACGACAACCCCGACGTCGTCGTCGTCAACACCTGTGGCTTCATCGACTCGGCGAAGAAGGACTCCATCGACACGCTGCTCGCCGCGTCGGACTCCGGCGCCAAGGTGGTCGCCGCAGGCTGCATGGCCGAGCGCTACGGCAAGGAGCTGGCGGAGGCGCTTCCCGAGGCCTCCGCCGTCATCTCCTTCGACGACTACACCGACATCGGCGCGCGTCTCGACGACGTCCTCGACGGCCGGCCGCTCAGGCCTCACAGCCCCCGCGACCGCCGCACGCTGCTGCCCATCAGTCCCGTCGAGCGCTCCGCCGGCCACGCCCACGTCCCGGGCCACGGCGAGCTGCCCGAGGGAGTCGCGCCCGCCAGCGGCCCGCGCACCCTGCGCAAGCGGCTGTCCGGCGGGCCCGTCGCCTCGCTCAAGCTCGCCTCCGGTTGCGACCGTCGCTGCACCTTCTGCGCCATCCCCGCGTTCCGCGGCGCCTACGTCTCACGCCGTCCCGACGAGTTGCTGTCCGAGGCCGCCTGGCTCGCCGGGCAGGGGGTCAAGGAGCTCGTGCTCGTCAGCGAGAACTCCACCTCCTACGGCAAGGACCTCGGCGACCTGCGCGCCCTTGAGAAGCTGCTGCCCGAGCTCGCCGCCACCGACGGCATCGAGCGCGTCCGCGTCAGCTACCTCCAGCCGGCCGAGCTGCGCCCCGGCCTCATCGACGTGATCGCGGGCACCGAGGGCGTCGCGCCCTACTTCGACCTCTCATTCCAGCACGCGAGCGGGCCGGTGCTGCGCCGGATGCGCCGCTTCGGCGACCCGCGCCGCTTCCTCGACCTGCTGGAGACGGTCCGCCACCGCGCCCCCGAGGCCGGCGTGCGCTCCAACTTCATCGTCGGTTTCCCGGGGGAGACCGAGGCCGAGTTCGCCGAGCTGGTCGGGTTCCTCGAAGAGGCCCGCCTCGACGTCATCGGCGTCTTCGGCTACTCCGACGAGGACGGCACCGAGGCGGCGCGCCTCGGCGCCAAGCTCGACCAGGACACGATCGACGAGCGGGTGGCGGCGCTGACCGAGCTCGCCGAGGAGCTGACCTCCCAGCGCGCCGAGGAGCGCATCGGCACCGAGATCGAGGTGCTCGTCGAGGAGGACCTGGGCGACGGCGGCTACGAGGGCCGCGCCGCCCACCAGGGCCCCGAGGTCGACGGCTCGGTGACCGTCCAGGGCATCGGCCTGCTGCCCGGCCAGATCGTGCGGGCCACGGTCGTCGACGCCGAGGGGGTCGACCTGATCGCCCGTATCAAGGCCGGGCCATGACCAACCCGCCGGAGATCGGCACCGAGCCGATAGTGGGGTCCGTGGCTCGGCAGGTCAGCCCGTGGAACATCGCCAACGTGCTGACCGTCCTCCGGCTTCTGGTCGTCCCGTTCTTCGTCGCCTGCCTGTTCGTCGAGGGCGCCGGCTGGCGCACCGCCGCCCTCGTCGTCTTCCTGCTCGCCTCCCTGACCGACCAGCTCGACGGCTGGCTCGCCCGGCGGTACGGCCTGATCACCGACTTCGGCAAGATCGCCGATCCCATCGCCGACAAGGCGCTGATCGGCGCGGCCCTGGTCACGCTGTCGGTCCTCGGCGAGCTGCCCTGGTGGATCACCGTCGTGATCATCGGCAGGGAGATCGGCGTCACCGGCCTGCGCTTCGCGGTGATCCGCCATGGCATCATCCCCGCCAGCTACGGCGGCAAGGTCAAGACCGTTCTGCAGATCGTGGCGATCGCGCTCTACATCTTGCCCGGCGTGCCCGGCCCGATCAGGTGGGTGGCCATGGGGCTCGCCCTGGCCGTCACCGTGGTCACCGGGCTCGACTACGTCGTCCGCGCCCTGCGGCTGCGCAAGGTGGCCCAGAAGGCACGCGGCGGATGACCTCGGCCGTCGCCGCTGACGTGCTGTCCCTCCTGGTAGGCCGTAAGGCCACGGTCGCGGTGGCCGAGTCGCTCACGGGCGGGCTCATCGGCGCCACGCTCACCGCGCCGAGCGGAGCCTCCGCCGCCTTCCGGGGCGGGGTGATCGCCTACGCCACCGAGCTGAAGGCCGCGATCCTCGGCGTCCCGAAAGATCTACTCGATCGGGAGGGCGCGGTCCATCCGGACGTCGCGGCGGCGATGGCGGCCGGCGTGCGGGCGCTCACCGGCTCCACGTACGGGCTGGCCGTGACCGGCGTGGCCGGGCCCGGCGAGCAGGACGGCAAGGCGGTCGGCACGGTCCACATCGCCGTGAGCGGTCCTGAGGGCGCCATCTGGCGGCGAGACGGGGTGTTCCCGGGATCTCGCGAAGACATCCGTGAAAGTACGGTGAGGGAGGGTTTGGATCTCCTGAGAGGTGTGCTGGAGGCGCAAATGGGGGAACATTCCGGATGATTACCGCGTTACGTCACCAGCGAACATGCTCCCCACGGTCTGCCGCCCTCTTGGTCGATGCGGGTACGGTGGAGCTGTGAGTGAGGTTCGTGACCCATCGGTGAGGAGCAGGTCCGGCGTACGCCCGGCAAAGGGGCCGAGCGAACCAATGATGACGGCGAGGAGCATGTACGAAGGGCATTCGAAAAACGGGCGATACGAACCGACCGCGCGGAGCGTCGTGAAGACGCCTGCGCCCGGGAGGGAGCGACAGATGGTCCTGCTGCGTCAGCTGCTCGGTGACGTGCTGCGGCGGCTGCGGGTGCGGCAGGCACGCACCCTGCGTGAGGTTTCCACCCTGGCACGTGTCTCCCTTGGCTACCTGTCCGAGGTGGAGCGTGGCCAGAAGGAGGCGTCCTCGGAGCTGCTCGCCTCGATTTGCGGCGCCCTCGGTGTGCCGCTCTCACAGGTGCTCCGTGAGGTTTCCGACCAGTTCGCGCTGGCCGAGCTTCAACACGCACCCGTCCTGGCCGATGCGCCTGAACACGAGCGTCTGCCTGTTTCCGAGACCGTGCCCAGCACGATCTCGGGCTCCGAGTTCGACGGTTTCCCCGAAGTCAAGGACATGGTCGCCGCGTAGTTCGAGCGGTCGCCGGCTTTCCGTCCTGACGAGCGGACTGTCACGGGTGGTTGACTCGTGATGGTCTGTGTTTCGCACGCTGTCCGGTGACCGGGCCCGCTAGCGGGGTTGGCAGGCGGGGCAGTAGAAGACCACTCTTTCGTATGGCCGCGCCCCGAGCTCACCGCCGATCATCTTGTTCCCGCAGCGAAGACAGGGCCGCCCGGCCCGGCCGTACGCCCAAAGGCGCCTTCCGGGGCGCCGGTCTCCCGTGGTCAGCGGACCACCCGCGTTGTCCTTGTTCGCGTCCAGCAGCCTGTGGGCGAGCCCCATCATCTTTTCGAGGTTCTCCACCTCCTCGACGCGCCTGAACGGCGAAACCCCCGACAGGAACAGCGTCTCCGCCCGCCAGATCGTGCCCATCCCCGCCACGTTGCGCTGATCGAGCAGGGCGTCCCCGATCGTCTGGTCCGGGCGGCGCGCGATGTTCCGCGCCGCCCGCCCCGCGTGCCCGGCGTCCCAGGCGGGGTCGAGCAGGTCGGGCCCCAGATGGCCGACGACCTCGTCCTCCCGGTCGGTGCGCAGCAGGTCGACCATGCCGAGCTTGATCCCGACCGCCTGCCACCGCTCGTTGGCGAGGACCAGCCGCACGACGTCGCCCCTGCGGATGTGCGCGCCGACGGGGTTGATCCGCCAGCTTCCGTCCATGCGAAGGTGCGTGTGGACGGTCAGCCCGCCGTCGACCCTCGTGAGCAGGTGCTTTCCCCGCGAAACGGTGGTGAGGACCGCGCGGCCCGTGAGGTCGGCCGTGGCGTGCCGGGGCACCCTGAAGTCGGACCGGGTGAGCACCCGTCCGTCGAGGGCGGCTCGCAGCCTGGCGGCCGTGCGGTAGACGGCATCGCCCTCGGGCATGGCGCGGTCAGTCCCAGGCGGCCGGATCGGCCGCGAGCTCCATCACGCGGTCGGGCAGGGTGTCGGCGGCGATCTGGTCGAGGGTGACCTCCTCCAGGATCGCGCGCTCGCTGGCGCGCAGGGCGATCCACACCTGTTGCAGGGAACGGGCCGCTCCCCGGTAGCCCACGTGCTCGGGCCGCTCGCCGCGGACGTTGGCCAGCGGCCCGTCCACGGCGCGGATCACGTCGGCGAGGGAGATCTCCGCCGCGGGCCTGGCGAGGACGTACCCGCCCTCGGGACCCCGCTGGCCGCGGACCAGACCCGCCCGGCGCATCTGGAGCAAGATATTCTCCAGGTACTTGGGGGGCATTTCCTGTTCCTTGGCCAGCTCGCCCACCGTTGTGGGGCCGCTGCCGGAGGCGGCCAGCTCGGCGGCGGCGCGAAGGGCGTAGTCGACACGGGCGGAAAGACGCATGTTGTCGATTATCCCGCCTGCTAAACCCTGGTTACGCGCAACCGGACCACAACAGGCAGGTGATCTGAGAAACTCACGCGCGGCACCCGGGCCTCGACCGCCGTCAGACCCCGGCTCACCAGCACGTGATCTATGCGTTTGACCGGAGCTTCGGCGGGGGACGTATCGGGATTTCCCAGTGCCGTCAGGGGGTCCGAGAGCCCGGCGGCCTCCAGCACGCGCATCTCGGGGTCGGCGGGTGTGGTGTTGAGGTCCCCCGTCAGCAGCACCGGCCGTGGCGCCGCCCTGCCCGGCGTTTCCGTCGTGGGCGTACCGGCCCGGGGTGCCCGCGCGCCCGGCAACGTCGTTCCGGCGCTTTCGGCGCTCATCCCCGCGGCCAGATCCCTGGCGATGGCCGCGACCTCGGGCGCCTGGCCGGGCGGGGCCTGCAGGTGGGTGTTGACGATCCCGACCTCCTGCCCGCCGACCTCGATGACGACCGCCTGGGCCTGCGCGCCGGTGGGGTAGTCATGCTTTCCCAGCGGGTGTGAGGCGATCTGCCTGATCGGCAGGTTGGTGATGATCGCGTCGCCCCACAGGCTGTCGGCGGCGGGAGCGAAGTGGTACCGCATGCCGAGCCCCCTGGCGATGCGCGCCAGGTCGTCGTGGCCGCCGTTGAGGAGCCAGCCCCGGTCGACCTCGCTCAGCAGCACCACGTCGGGCCGTTCGCTCTTCGCCCAGGCGGCGACCCGGTCGAGGTCGAGGGTGCCCTTGAGCCCGAACCCCATCCGGATGTTGTACGCGACGAGCGTGAACTCGTTCCCGGCCCTGGCCTGTACGGCCGGCAGCGGCTGCCAGGTGAGGGCGGCGACGACCAGCGCCGTGGACAGGGCCGTCACCGCGATCCTGGCCGTCCGGGGGCGTCCGGGAACCTCGGACCTCCTTCCCCTGGCCGCCAGGAGCGCCACCGCGGTGACCAGGCCCGTCAGCAGCGCGGGCACCACGCTGTTGGGGAAGCCGAGGTCGGTGTCGTAGGCGGCGTAGTAGAGGAAGACCGAGATCAGGAAGACCAGCGTTCCGCCGAGCAGTGCGAGCCCGCTCCGCCGGGGCGACCGGGCCGAGGGCAGTCCGGCCATCCCGACGCATGCGCCGAGGGCGGGCGCCATGAGCAGAGCCAGGGGCAGCGCGGAGAAGATGATCAGCATGGCCGAGGTCACCGGCAGCAGAATGAGCATGAGCCCGCGCTGCCGCGGGGGCCGGGCGGCGTAGAAGGCCATCAGGAACTGGGCGCAGACCAGCGCGGCGACGATGGCGGCGGTCTCCCAGGGGTTGCGCCCGCTTCCTCCGGGATGGTCCGCCAGCCCGATCGTCGTGAGGAACATCCCGTGCAGCACGATGAAGGGGCCGAAGACGAACCACACCCCCGCAGGGGCGACGTCCTCAGCGGTCGGCGCGAGCCGTGCGGACCAGACGAGGGCGGCGCACAGGACGGCGACGGCCGGCCAGGGGAGCGGCCCGTCGCGCCACACCAGATCCATCTGGCCGAGGGCCAGGTGGAGGACCACGGAGGCCGCGAGACCGGCCGCCAGCCCGCCGGGTACGGCCGCGCGTGGCGTCGTGAGCGCGCGGCCGTACAGGAAGATCAGGCCGGACGAGACGCCCGCGCTCGCGACATAGAGCTGGGCCGTGCCGCCGTCCGTGGCCTGGAGCACCAGGCGGGCGGCGACCAGGAGGAGGGCGCCACCGAGCGCGACGCGCCTCGGGTCCACCAGGCGGCACAGGGGAGCGGCGGCGAACGGCAGGACGAACCACAGGGCCGCGTACAGCCCCATCTGCTCGGGCGGGGTGTCCCCGGCGTGGCCGAAGAGCGTGATGAGCGACGGCAGGAAGACCCTCAGCACGTCGGTGAACAGCAGGACGCCCAGGGCCAGGGCGATCACACCGGTGAACGGCTCCAGCCGTGAGAGTGGGGCCGCGCGCTCGGCACGGACGGTGGATTCGACGGCGGACTCGACGGTGGGCTCACCCATATGGCATCTCCTCGGCAAAGACATGAGTGATCCTCGTGTCTTTGCCGGGCGAAGGCAAGGTCCGGCAAAGAAGAAGGCGGCATGGCGGGCGACGATACCCGGCAGGCGATGCCGGTAAACTAGCAGGAAGCTTTACTGATGAATGGTTGAGTCACACCGCGCCGCGCTTTGTGATAAACCCAACGGGGACCGACGACAAGAAAGCATGCGATGGAGCGACGTCCTGGCGTGCCCAGGTTGCTACGGGAGATCAACGACCGGGCCGCGCTGGAGCTGCTGCTGGCCTCGGGCCCGCTGACCAGGGGACAGATCGGTGACATGACCGGTCTTTCCAAGGTCACCGCGTCCCAGACGCTGTCCAGGCTGGAGGAGCGCGGCCTGGTCGAGGTGGTCGGAGAACAGGCGGGGAACCGGGGGCCCAATGCGGCCCTTTACGGGGTGATTCCGTCGTCCGCCTATGTGGCGGGGCTCGATGTCGGACCGGAATCGGTGACGACCGCCATCGCGGATATTAACGGCGAAATCGTGGCAGAGGTGACGGTTTCCACCAATGGGCACGGCGACCCCGTCGCGCTGGTGCACAACGCGGTGGTGAAGGCCTGCCGTTCGGGCAAGGTCGCCCTGTCCCGCCTGAAGGGCATCGTGATCGGCACGCCCGGCGTGGTCGACCCCCGCAGCGGTGACGTGAAGTTCTCCTTCGACCTCCCCGGGTGGCACGAGGGCAGCCACGAGGCTCTGGCCCATGACCTGCGACGACCCGTCACCATAGAGAACGACGTGAACCTCGCGGCCATCGCCGAGCGGTCCGAGGGCGCGGCCAGGGGAGTCGACGACTTCGTCCTGCTCTGGGTGGAGCGCGGCGTCGGCCTCGCCGTCGTCCTGGGCGGCAGGCTGCACCGCGGGCGCTCCGGCAGCGCGGGTGAGATCGGCTACCTGCCGGTGCCGGGGGTGCCGCTCGCCGCGGACGTCAAGGCCGTGCCGGGGCGGATGCCGGCGCTGGCGGGCGGCCTGCAGTCCCTGATCAGCGCCGAGGCGGTGGCCGAGCTGGCCGAGCCGTACGGCTTCGCGGGCGGGTCCGCCGCCGACGCCGTGCGCGCGGCCGTCGAGAGCGGCGACGGCGGGTCGGCGTTCCTCGACGAGCTGGCCCACCGGCTCGCCCTCGGCGTCGCGTCGGTGTGCGTCGTCCTCGACCCGACCCTCGTGGTGCTCAACGGCGAGGTCGGCAGGGCGGGCGGTGGCGCTCTGACCCACCGGGTGGAGGAGGCCGTGGCGGCCATCTGCCCGATCAGGCCGGAGGTCGTCGTCAGCGACGTCAAGGGCCGCCCGGTGCTGCGCGGCGCCATCCTGGCCGCCCTCGACCAGGCCCGCGAGGAGATCTTCGCCTCCTGACGGGCCCGGCCTTTCCGGCGTCCTCAGGCGGTGAGGAGCTCCGCCGCCGCCTGGGCGTTGGCGCGGGCGGCGCCGTACGTCGCGATGTAGGCGCCCGCGGAGGGGCGCCAGATGGGCAGGCCCATCTCGACCACCGTCGCGTCCGGGCGCCCGGCCAGCAGCGCCGACACGATGTCCTGGCTCGCGCGGTGGCGGTGGGCGTCCTTCACGACGATCACCAGCGAGCGGCCGATGGCGCGCTCCAGAAGCCCGGCCGCGTCGGCCGCGTCGGGCTTGACCCGGGCGATCTCGGCGTCGGGCAGCCACGGGGCGAACCCCCAGGGCACGTCACCGACCGCGATCGTGGGCGGGGTGTCCACCTCGACGACCAGCGGGTTGACCAGCGGGGTCGCCGTTCCGGACAGGCTGACGGCCCGGCGCGCGGCGGTGAGGCCGATCACGTTGCCGTCCCTGACCTCCTCGCGGGGCCTGCCGAACCAGCCGCGCAGCCGTGCCACGCGCTCGGCGGCCTCCTCCAGGCGGGCCCGCGGGAGCCGCCCGTCGCGCACCGCCGCCACGATGTCGGCCTTGATCTTCTGGATCTGCTCCCGCGTGGGCAAGGGCCCGAGGCAGAGCAGGTCCGACCCGGCGGCCAGCGAGAGCACCGCGCCCCCTCCGAGCCCGACGCTCTCGGTGATCGCGTGCATGTCGAGGGCGTCGGAGATCACCACACCGTCGTAACCGAGCTCACCCCTGAGCAGCTCGGTCAGCGCGGCGGCCGACAGCGTGGCGGGAGCCGTACCGGTCAGGAACGGGACCCGCACGTGCGCGGTCATGATCGACTTGGTGCCCGCCTCGATGGCCGCGCGGAACGGGATGAGCTCGCGGTCCCACAGCACCTCGCGGGTGACGTCCACCACGGGGATCTCCAGGTGGGAGTCCTGCCGGGTGGCGCCGTGCCCAGGGAAGTGCTTGACGCAGGCCGCCACCCCGGCGTCCTGCAGCCCCGAGACGGCCGCCACGGTGTGCCGGGCGACCAGGGCCGCGTCGGAGCCGAACGAGCGGGTGCCGATGACAGGGTTGTCGTCGGCGGTGTTGACGTCCGCGTCGGGCGCCATGTCGAGGTTGACGCGGCAGCGGGCCAGATCGTCGCCGATGGACCGGTAGACGCGGCGGGTGAGTTCGACGTCGTCCACGGCCCCGAGGGCCGCGTTGCCCGGGTACGGGCTGCCGACGTGGTAGGCGAGCCGCGTGACGTCCCCGCCTTCCTCGTCCAGGCTGATGACCGGGTCGCCGGCGCCGCGCAGTCGCGCGGTGAGAGCAGCGAGCTGCTCGGCCCCCGCGACGTTGAAGCCGAACAGCGTGACCCCGCCGAGACCGTCCTCCAGGTCGTGGAGGATCCAGTCGGGGGCGGTGGTGCCGGGGAATGCCACGAGCAGCGTACCGGCCGCGAGACGATGCAGCCCCCGATCGCCATCGCCCACGGAGAACTCAGACATGGCTGTACTCGACTCCTTAGCTCAGAGTTGGGAAGGCTGGGGTTTTCAGCCTTTCACGGCGCCGGCGACCAGGCCCGAGACCATGCGCCGCTGCACCAGCAGGAAGAACGCGATGACCGGGATGGTCATCAGCGTCGAGGCGGCCATGATGCCGCCCCAGTCCGTCGACCGCTGTCCGGTGAAGAACTGCAACGCCACGGGCATCGTGTAGGAGCCCTGGTCGTTGATCAGTGTCAGCGCGAAGACGAACTCGTTCCACGCGGTGATGAACGAGAAGATGCTCGTCGCCACCAGTCCTGGCGCCACCAGGGGGAACAGTACCTTCCAGAAGGTGACGAACCGGCTGGCGCCGTCGATGGAGGCGGCCTCCTCCAGCTCCTTGGGCACGGCGGCCACGAAGGTCCGCAGCATCCAGATCGCGAAGGGCAGCGTGAAGCCCACGTTGACGATGATCAGGCCGAGGAGCTGGTCGTACAGCCCGAGCCGCTTCACCATGAGGAAGAGCGGGATCAGCAACGCCTCGGCGGGCACCATCTGCACGATCAGGAGCAGGATCAGGAAGCTCGTACGGAAGCGGAACCTGAAGCGCGCCACCGCGGTGGCGGCGAGCAGCGCGAAGACCGAGCCGATGAGCACGGTGCCGACTGCGACGATCGCGCTGTTCATCAGGTACTGCCAGATGGAGTGCCCGGCGACGCCCTTGGTGAGGACCCGCGACACGTGGTCGAAGGTCGGCGACAGCGGGAAGGGGATGAACCGCGTGGTGAAGATCTCGTCGTTGGGCTTGAACGCGGTCGCGACCATCCAGTAGACGGGGAACACGGCGAACAGGAACACGACGACGCCGGCCGCGTTCAGCCCGTACTGCTTGAGCTGCTTGACGGATCGCGGGTTCATCGCACGTCCTCCGTTCTCACGATTTGCCGGACATATACGGCGGTGATGAGGAGCATGATCACCGTGAGGATGACGGCGATCGCGGCGCCGAAGCCCATCTTGGGCGGCGCGCTGAACGCCTCGGTGTACGCCCAGAGCGACAGGTTGAACGAATCCCGGTTGGTGGTGCCGCCGGCCAGCACGTACAGCTGGGTGAAGACCTTGAAGTCCCAGATGACGGAGAGCACCAGCAGGACGGAGAACACCGGCTTCAGAAGAGGGAAGGTGATCTTCCTGAACGTTCTGGTCGGGGTCGAGCCGTCGACCCTGGCCGCCTCGTACAGCTCCGACGGGATGCTCTTGAGGCCCGCCAGCACCGACACCGCGATGAAGGGGAACGACGCCCAGACGACCGCGACGATCAGCACCAGGTAGATGGTGGTGGGGTCGTTGAGCCAGGGCTGGCCCGACCAGTCGGACCGTCCGAAGACCAGGCTGGACAGCCAGTCGGGCAGCAGGTTGAGCGCCCAGTTGACCACGCCGGCGTCGGCGTCGAACAGCCACTTCCAGATGATCGCCGTGGCGGTGGGCGGGGTGGCCCAGGCGGCCATGATGCCGATGATGACGAAGGTCGACATCTTCTTGCCGAGCTTGTGGAGCAGGAGCCCGACCAGCGTGCCCCCGACGAGCGTCAGGGTGACGGTGATCACGGCGAACATCACGGTGTTGCGCAGCGAGGACCAGAACAGGTCCGACTGGAAGACCTGTGTGTAGTTGTCCACCCCGAGGAACTCGGCAGGCTGCGGGTTCGGCCTGATCTGCCGCAGTCCAACCTTGTGGAAGGACATGTCGACCATCTGGTACAGCGGATAGAGCAGCAGGACCGCGATGACCAGGAGGCCCGGCAGGAGCAGCGCGTAGGGGACGACCCAGGCGGGAAGGCCGCTGGACCGGCGCGGAGGCCGGTGGGACCGGCGCCGCGCCGGGGCGGAGGAGTTGCCTCCGCCCCGGGCGACAGTTGACGTCTGCGCCATCGTTACTGCTGGTTCAGGATGGTCTCGAGTTCCTTGTTCGCGTCGGCGAGGGCCGTGTCCGTGTCCTTCTTGCCCTCGATGACGGAGCGGGCCGCGTTCTGCAGGACGGCCTTGGTGTCGTTGGCCTCGGCCCAGTTCGGGCTGGCGGGGAAGCCCTTGGCGACCTTGAACGTCTCGGCGAACGGCGCCTGCACCGGGTCACTGGCGAACTCCGCCAGAGCGTCCGGGTAGAGCGGGAGCAGGCCGCCCTCCTTGGCGTACCGCGTGCCGAACTCCTTGCCCGCGGCCAGCTTCAGGTACTCGGCGGCGAGCTCGGGGCTCTTGGCGTCCTTCCAGATGGCGATGTCGTTGCCACCTTGGAAGGCCGGGGCCGGGCCGCTGCCCTCCTTGTTCGGGAGCGAGAAGAAGGCCATCTGGTCCTCGCCGACCTTGCCCTTGCTCTGCTCCTTGATGGTGGCGATGTCCCAGCCGCCGGTGACGTACATGCCGACCTTGCCGGCGGCGAAGCGCTGGCTGATGTCCACCGAGTTCTGGCTGAGGCGGGACTTGCCCGAGACGCCGTCCTTGGCCACCAGGTCGGTGTAGAACTGGAAGCCCTCCTTGAAGGCCGGGTCGGTCAGCTTGCCGACCCACTTGCCTCCCTCGAAGGCGGCGAAGTCGCCACCCGCCGACCACACGAACGGCGAGAGGGACATGTTGGCGTCGGAGCCGCCGTTGAAGGCGAAGCCGTCGACGTCCTTGCCCTTCTTCTCGACGATCTTCTTGCCCGCGGCCACGAGCTCGTCCCAGGTCTTGGGCACCTCGATGCCGAGGCTCTTGAACCAGTCCTTGCGGTAGAGGACGGCGCGGGTGCCGCCGCCCCACGGCGCCGCGTAGATCTTGCTGTCGATGGTCTCGTAGCCCCACAGGTTCTGCGGGATCTGCTGGAAGTCGGGGCTGGACTTGACCAGGTCGCTGATGTCGGTCAGGGCGTCCTGGGACACCCACGCGGCCACCTGGTCGTTACCGAACTCGGTGACATCCGGGCCCTCGCCGCCCGCGAGCGCGGCGGTCCACTTCTTCTGGGCGTCCGGCCACGGGATCCACTGGACGTTGACCTCGGCGCCGGTCTGCTCCTTGAACTTGGCGTCAAGGTCGGCCATGTACTTGTTCTGCACGTCATTGGGGGCACCGAGCCGCCATACGTTCAGCGTCTGACCCGCGTATTTGGGGCCCGAGGCTGCTGCTGACGCCTGGGGGTCCGCCGTCTTGGCGGGCTCGCCGCTTCCACACGCGGTCACACCAATGGCAAGAGCGGCGGTCGTGGCCGTCGCGGCAGCGATCTTTCCGAACTTCACGTTTGGGTTCTCCCTTCCCGGCTTCGCGTCGGGCTCGCGCTCATCGAAGAGTGCACTTAGGGCCGTGCACCTGCGAAGACGCCATCCTCGTGCTCTGCGCTGCGACATCCCGAGGCCTGATCGCTTGCCTGCGGGCTGACTGCCGCTAAACTAACAAGAAACTTTATTAAAAGAAACGCCTGTTAGCGGATCGTGACGAGAGGGGCCCGACCCCATGCCCAGACGACATCCCGGGACACCCCGGCTGCTGCGTCAGCTCAACGACCGTGCGGCGCTGGAGCTCCTGCTCTCCGAAGGGCCGCTCACCAGGGCCGAGCTGGGAGAACACACGGGACTTTCCAAGGTGACCTCCGGCCAGCTGCTCGCCCGCCTGGAGGAGCGCGGGCTCGTGGCCGTCTCGGGGGAGCGCCCGGGAGGCCGTGGCCCCAACGCCGCCCTCTACGCGGTCGTCCCCGGAAGCGCGTACGTCGCCGGCCTTGAGGTGCTGCCCGACAGTGTCACCGCCGGCGTCGCCGACATCACCGGGGAGATGATCGCCGAGGTCACCGTGGACCCCTGCGAGACCGGCGAGCCCGTGAAGACCGTGCACAGCGCGGTGCGGCGGGCCTGCGACTCGGCCGGCGTGAGCCTGTCCCGGCTGCGCGCGTTGGTCATCGGGACCCGCGGCGTGGTCGATCCGCGGACCGGGGACGTCCGTTTCTCCTTCGACCTGCCGTCCTGGCACGCGGGGGTGCTCGCCGACCTCCGCGCCGCGCTCGGCTCCTCCGTCATGATCGAGAACGATGTGAACCTGGCCGCGCTGGCCGAGCACTCGTACGGGGCCGCGCGCGGGATCGATGACTTCGTCCTGGTGTGGGCGGGGGTCGGGCAGGGGCTCGGCGTCATGCTCGGCTCCCGCCTGCACCGGGGGTTCACCGGGGGAGCGGGGGAGATCGGCTGGCTTCCGGTGCCGGGCGAGCCCCTGCCCATAGACGTCACCGAGCCGCAGTCCGGGTCCTTCCAGCGTCTGGTCGGCACCGCGGCGGTCACCGGCCTCGCCGCCGCCCACGGCATCCCGGGCTTCTCGTCCGACGCGTTGCTCCCCCTTGGTACGGGGGGCTCTGATGGCCCGGCGGGATCCGCGGGCTCGGCCGGTTCCTCGATGAAGGGCGCTTTCAACGGGCAGGCTCCTTTCACCTCCCCGGGCCCGTCAGGTCCGCCTGCCACGGCGGCCGAGATCGTCCGTACGGCCGTCGAGGCGGGACGGGACGGGTTCCTGGACGAACTCGCCCGGCGCCTGGCCATCGGGGTCGCCGCGGTGACGGTCGTGCTCGACCCAGGGCTGATCGTGCTGAGCGGGGACGTGGGCCGTGCCGGTGGCCTCGCGCTCGCGCGGAGGGTGGAGGAGGCGGTGGCCCAGATCTGCCCGAGCCGTCCCAGAGTCACCGTGACCGGGGTCGAGGGCAATCCGGTACTGCGAGGCGCGGTGATGGCCGCCCTGGGCCCGGCGCGTGAGGAGGTCTTCGCGAGCACGGTGGACGGCTGAGGAGATCTTTCGCGGGGGTCCCGATGACGTCATTTATGCGAGACTTGCTGGTCATGCACGATATCGTCCTGATCTCTGACCCCCGCGTGACCTCCATCCCCGTGGAGGAGAGCGGAGAGGCGCTGGCCGACGTGCGCGGCGTCCTGGCCGTCGACGGCAGGCTGGCGGATCCCGACGGCGCCTACGCCCACCTTCGGGAGGGGCTGCTCGCCCGGCTGAAGGACGCGGAGCGGCGGCTTCCGCAGGGCTACCGGATCCTGGTGGTCGAGGGGTACCGGCCTCCGGCGCTTCAGCGGAAGTACTTCGAGGAGTACAAGGACGAGCTCAGGGCGACATTTCCGGAAATGTCGCCCGAGGAACTGCACACGGCGGCCAGCCGCTACGTCTCCCCGATCGAGGTCGCTCCCCACACGGCGGGCGCGGCGGTCGACCTGACCCTCGCCGGCGAGGACGGCGTCGAGCTCGACATGGGCACCGCGGTCAACGCCAACCCGGAGGAGAGCGACGGCGCCTGCTACACCGCCGCGCTCAACATCACCGCCGGCGCGCGCGAGCACCGGAAGATCCTCGGCGGCGCCCTGGAGGCGGCGGGGCTGGTCAACTATCCGACCGAATGGTGGCACTGGTCCTACGGCGACCGCTACTGGGCCATGACCACCGGCGCCGAAGCCGCCATCTACGGCCCCCGCTCCCTGACCTGACCCACCGACGCGGTGGTGGCCGATCGTCCTGACCGCGTGCCAGTGGCGCCCGGTCCTGTCGTCGGACTTGCGGAAGCCGATAATGATCATCTCGGTGGCGTCCGTCTTGCCGGGGACGCGATCGGTGCTGTCCGGGAAGTTGTTGTCCTGCACGATGGCGATCCGGTTTCCCGGCAGGGGGAGCAGTGCCTCCACGGACTGCAGGGGGAACTTGAAGGGGGTTGCCGAGGCCGTAACCCCCGGTGGGGTCGTGCGAACCGATGAGGGCGGGATCGCGCAGGTTCGGCAGGTCGGCGACCTCGGTCTTGACAAGGAAACCGTCGGAGTCGAGGTGACGCCGGTCGATGAGGTAGATGCGCTTGAGGGTGGCGGCCGGCCCCTCGTCGTCCTCACGCTCGATCAGGATCGCCCGGTTGGCGTCAAGCGACTGCATGTCGGCGATGCGGTAATCCTCGCCATCCGCCCTGTACTGCCAGGAACGACCGGTGTACGGGTTCTTGCGGGTGTCGAACTCGTGGATGTAGCGCCGGAACGGGTTGGCGTCGTCCGCAAGCCGGCCTTCCACAGCGGGGTAGAGGTAGTGCCCGTCGGGGGAGGAGGCGACGGCCTCGAATCCACGACTCCTCCGCTTCGTCGGCGTCTCGCCTCTCGCCAGGAATGCGGTCATGCGCGAATACCGCCGTACCGCGCTACCCGCATCGAGGGCAGGCCCGAGCTGAGGCCACGGCGCGGTGAGTATGAGACTAGTCATATATATGTCTCATCCTATATGGTGTTGATGTGTCTCTCCGCCACACGATCCTCGGCTTCTTGTCGCTGAAGCCGCTGACCGGCTACGACCTCAAGAAGTACTTCGACGCGAGCGTCCGGCACTTCTGGAGCGCCGACCAGGCCCAGATCTACCGGGCGCTCGCACAGTTGTCCGAGGACGGGCTTGTCCAGGTGCGCGTCATCGAGCAGGACGGGCGACCCGACCGCAAGGAGCACCACATCACTGACGCAGGCCGGATCGAGCTCGATGGGTGGCTGCGTGCGCCGGTCGAGCGGCACGCCCCACGGGAACCATTCCTCGCGAGGGTGTTCTTCGCTGGGCGTCTGCCGGCGGCCGAGACCGCGGCGATCGTCGACGCGCGGATCGCCGCAGCCGAGGAGCAGCTCGGCGTCCTGTGCGCGATCGCGGCGCAGTCGACAGCCGTACTCGATGACGTACCGCCCGCCGCTGACCGGCTGCTGGCCGCCGCGACGCTGGAAAACGGGATCCGCCACGTCGCCGCCGAGCTTGATTGGCTGCGCGACCTGCGTAACGACCTCGACGACCTGCCCGCCGCGCCCGCCCGGATGCGGCTGCGCCTTGACTCCGTGATCCAGAACCAGCAGAGATATCGAGGAGAGCAACTGTGAGCATTTCCACCGCCAGGATCGCTGCGGTCGCCGCCACCGGACTGGCCGGGGTCGCCGCGTTCCAGATCGCCCTTGCATTGGGCGCTCCGCTGGGCCGGGCCGCATGGGGCGGGACGTACACGCAACTGCCAGTTGAATTGCGCATCGGCAGCGCCATCTCGGCGGCCTTCCTCGTCCTCGCCGCTCTTGTCGTGCTCGGCCGAGGCGGCTTCCGGGCCGGTAACGGACCTTCCGGCCTCTACCGCTGGGGCACCTGGGCGCTCGTCTCCCTGCTCGGTCTCAGCGCCCTCGCCAACTTCGCCTCCGCCAGCCGGTGGGAGAACTTCCTGATGGGCCCGATCGCACTCGCCCTCTCAATTTTGACCCTGCTCGTGGCGCTCGGCCCGGCCCGGGTTTCGACGTAGCACGGCATGAAACATCGTGCTTGTCGCATTCGATCGCGTAACGGGATCTGGCCATCCGGCTCACCGGCAGCCTTGAAGGCGTCATCCTGGACCCCGTGTACGAGGGCAAGTCGATGGCCGGGCTGATCGACCCGATCCGCGACGGCGACATTCCCAGGGACTCCAACGTCCTCTACGCCCACCTCGGTGGACAGCCCGCGCTCAACGCCTTCAGCGGCCTGTTTCGCTAAGTAGTATTTCGGCGTCAACAGACTTGACCTCAATGTTGTTCGGCGAGTCCCCTCGATTCGCATGGTCCGCGATGTCGGCCATGGCTCAGGCGCGCAGGCGTAGGCCGCGGGGGGTGGGGTGGAAGCCCGCGGCCTCCAGGGCGGAGGCTAGCGGGGAGTTGACGATCGCCGTGCCGTCGGCCTTCTCGACCGTCAGCTTCCCGAGGGCTCCGTCGCGCACGGCCAGCGCCAGCGCGTCGACCGCCGGCCGCAGCCGGTCGTCGTCGGTGAAGGACAGCAGCGTCTTGCCTCCGCGCTCGACATAGATCACCAGACGGCCGTCGACCAGCACCACCAGCGCGCCCGCCTTGCGCCCCGGCTTGTGCGCGATCTCCCCCGGATGGGCGGGCCACGGCAGGGCCGCGCCGTACGGGTTGGCGGGGTCGGTCGCCGCGAGGACCACCGCGCGCCGCTCACCCGTGGGACCGCCCTGCGGGCGGGAACCGCCGACCTCGGAGAACAGCGTCGACGCGATGGCCCGCATGCGGTCGACGGCGCCGGGGAGCGCGAACTGGGCGCCTCCCAGTCCCTCGACGAAGTAACCGCGACGGCACCGCCCGGTCTCCTCGAACGCCCGCAACACCGGGTAGACGGTGGCGAAGCCGCCCGTGAGCCGCTCGGCCGCCACCGCGCCCTTGGTCACGACGCCGTGCCGCTCCAGCAGCACCTCCGCCTGGGCGTGGGCGCGCTGGGTGGCGTCGCCGGACGGCTCGGGAAGCGGCCACCAGCGGCCGCTGACCGTCGGAGGCCCCGCCCGGGTCGGCAGTACGGCCCTGCGCCTGCGGGCCGTCGTCGCGCGATGCGCGGGCCGACCGGAGCCGAGCGCCGACCGCAGGGGCGCCAGCGTGTCACCGGACACCCGCCCCGCCCATACGAGATCCCACAGCGCGCCGGCGAGCGCGGTGTCGTCCAGCGAACCGACCCGGGCGCCGAGGTCGCGGAAGAACAGCGCCCCGCCGCCGCTCAGCGCCGCGAGGACCTTCTCGTGCAGCGGGGTCATCGTGATCTCGGCCGGCGGAGGCAGCAGCAGCGGAGCGGTGTCGGCGAAGAACAGCGCCACCCAGCCGTCACCGCCGGGCAGCGAACCCTGACCGGCCCAGACGACCTCACCCGCGGCGGTCAGCTCGTCGAGCAGGGCGGGCTCGTACCCGGGGACCCTGCCGGGCAGCACCAGCGTCTCCAGCGCGGACGCCGGGACGGCCGCCCCCTGCAACTGCTCGATGGCGTGCACCAGGGCGTCCATCCCCCGGGCCGAGCGGCCCTCGGTCACGCCGTGCCACGCCGGGGCGAACGCACCCAGGGCCTCCGGCGGCACCGGCTCGACCTCCTTGCGGAGCCGGGCCAGCGACCTGCGCCGGAGCAGCCGGAGCACGCCCGCGTCGCACCACTCCTCGCCCCAGCCGCCGGGCCTGAACTCGCCGGGCACGACCCTGCCCGAGGAGGCCAGCCGCCGGAGCCCGTCGACCACGACCGCGACGCCGAGGCCGAACCGGGCCGAGGCCGTCGTGGCGGGGAACGGGCCGCGCGTGCGGGCGTGCCGGGCGAGGAGATCGCCGAGCGGATCGGCCACCGGCTCCAGGAAGGCGTGCGGCACCCCCATCGGCAGGGGGACGCCGAGGGCGTCGCGCAGCCTCGCGGCGTCCTCGATCGCCGCCCACTGCTCGACCCCGGCGACCCGGACCCGGATGGCACGCCGCGCGCCTTCGAGATCGGCCAGCCACGTGGGGTCACCCTCGCGCACGGTGACGTCCTGCGCCTGCAACGGGCCGTGGGTCCGCAGCAGGTCGGCGAGGTCCTCGGCGTCGCGCAGGGGACGGTCGAGCCTCGCCAGCTCCCGCTCGGTGTCGGCCACCACGTCGGGGTCGAGCAGCTCACGCAGATCGGCCTCGCCGAGCAGCTCGGCCAGCAGATGGGTGTCCAGGGCGAGCGCCTGGGCACGCCGCTCGGCCAGCGGCGCGTCCCCCTCGTACATGAACGCGCCGACGTAGGCGAAGAGCAGGGACGCCGCGAAGGGCGACGCCTGGTCGGTCTCGACCTCCACCACCCGCACGCGCCGGGCCGCGATGTCGCGCATGAGCCGGACCAGCCCAGGAACGTCGAACACATCCTGCAGGCACTCGCGCATGGTCTCCAGCACGATCGGGAACGAACCGTACTTGCTCGCGACCTTCAGAAGGCCGGCCGCCCGCTGCCGCTGCTGCCACAGGGGGGAGCGCCTGCCAGGGTTGCGCCGGGGCAGCAGGAGCGCGCGGCCGGCGCACTCACGGAACCGCGACGCGAACAGCGCCGACCCGCCCAGCTCCTCGGTGACGATCTGCTCGATCTCGTCGGCGTCGAAGACGGCCACGTCGGTGGGCGCGCCTTCGAGCGTGTCGGGGATGCGCAGCACGATGCCGTCGTCGGAGTGCATGGTCTGCACGTCGACGTCGTACCGCTCGCGCAGCCGCCGCCCGATGGCGAGTGCCCACGGCGCGTGGACCCGGGCCCCGTACGGCGTGTGGATCACGACGCGCCAGTCGCCGAGCTCGTCGTGGAAGCGCTCGACGAGCAGGGTGCGGTCGTCGGGAACGTAACCGGTGGCCTCACGCTGCTCGGCGAGGTAGGCGAGGAGGTTTGCGATGGCGAACGCGTCGAGCCCCGCCTCGGCGAGGCGCTCGGTCTCGCCCCCGGACAGCTCGCGCAGGAACGCCCCGAGCGCCCGGCCCAGCTCGGCGGGACGGCCCGGCGTGTCGCCGTGCCAGAACGGCAGCTTGCCCGGCTGACCGGGGGCGGGGGAGACCAGCACCCGGTCGGCCGTGATGTCCTCGATGCGCCAGGAGGTGGCGCCGAGCACGAACACGTCGCCCACGCGGGACTCGTACACCATCTCCTCGTCGAGCTCGCCGACCCTCCTGCCGCGCCCGGTGTCGCCTCCGGCCAGGAAGACGCCGAACATGCCGCGGTCGGGGATGGTGCCGGCGTTGGTCACCGCGAGGCGCTGGGCTCCGGGACGGCCGGTGACGCGGCCGGTCACGCGGTCCCACACGATGCGCGGGCGCAGCTCGGCGAACTCCTCGCTGGGATAGCGCCCGGCGAGCATGTCGAGCGTGGCCTCAAGCGCGCCGCGGGGCAGCGTGGCATAGGGGGCGGCCCGCCTGACCAGGGCCTCCAGCTCGTCGACGGTCCACTCGTCGAGCGCGCACATCGCCACGACCTGCTGGGCCAGCACGTCGAGGGGATTGCGCGGGTAGCGCAGCTCCTCGATCTCACCGGACTTCATGCGCTCGGACACGACGGCCGTCTGGACCAGGTCGCCGCGGTACTTGGGGAAGATCACACCCCGGGAGACCGCGCCGACCTGGTGACCGGCCCGGCCGATGCGCTGCAACCCGCTGGCGACGCTGGGCGGCGCCTCCACGCAGGCCACCAGATCGACCGAGCCCATGTCGATGCCCAGCTCCAGGCTGGAGGTCGCGACCACGGCGGGAAGACGGCCGGACTTCAGCGCCTCCTCGATCTGCGCCCGCTCCTCCTTGGAGACCGACCCGTGGTGGGCGCGCACGATCTCGGGCACCGCGCCCTTCGCGGCGCCGGCCTGCGCCATGACCATCGCGGGCGGAGGGGGCGCGGGCGGGGCGCACTCGCCGGGCGAGAGCCCGTCACCGGTGAGGGGGCCGCTGGCCGGCGGGGCCATGCGCTCGAAGGCGAGCTCGTTGAGCCGCGCGCACAGGCGCTCGGCGAGGCGCCGCGAGTTGGCGAAAACGATCGTCGAGCGGTGGGACCCGATCAGGTCGAGGAGATGCTCCTCCACATGGGGCCAGATGGACCGCCGCGCCGGTGACTCCGTCGACCATGCGCCGTCGCCGCGACCGTATTCACGCTCCTCGCCGTGCCCGTCTTCGTGCTCCTCGTAGTGGCCGTCACCGTCACCGTGGCCGTGGCTGTCGCCGTGACCGTCTTCGTGCTCGTCGCCGTCGCCGGACGGGGCGGTCCGCGGGGGCGGCCCGCCGAGCTCGGTCATGTCCTCGACGGGGACGATCACCCTCACCTCGATGACCTTCTCGGACGGCGGCTGGACGACCGTCGTCGGACGGGCGCCGCCCAGGAACGTCGCCACCTCGCTCACGGGGCGGACCGTGGCCGACAGGCCGACGCGCTGCGCCGGGCGGGCAAGCAGGGCGTCGAGCCGCTCCAGGGTCAGCGCGAGGTGGACGCCTCGCTTGGTGGAGGCCACCGCGTGCACCTCGTCGACGATGACCGTCTCGACCGCGCGCAGCGCGTCGCGTGCCCTGCTCGTGAGCAGCAGGTAGAGCGACTCGGGAGTGGTGATCAGGATGTCCGCCGGATCGGCGGCGAAGCGGCGGCGGTCCTCCGCGGAGGTGTCGCCCGACCGGATGGCCACGGAGATCTCGGGGACGGGCAGGCCCACACGCCGGGCGGTCTGCCTGAGGCCGGCGAGCGGGGCCCTCAGGTTGCGCTCGACGTCGACCGCCAGCGCCTTGAGGGGCGAGACGTAGACGACACGGCACTGCCGCGCCGGACGCTCCTGTCGCGGCTCCGAGGTCGTCATCCGCTCGGCGGCGAGGCGGTCGAGGGACCACAGGAAGGCGGCGAGGGTCTTGCCCGACCCGGTCGGCGCGACCACCAGAGTGTTGTCACCGCGCGCGATCGACCGCCACGCCCCCTCCTGCGCGGAGGTCGGCGCGGCGAAGGCGGCGGTGAACCATTGCCTGGTCACCGAGGTGAAATGGTCGAGCGCGGATCCGGTCACGGCTTCATCATGCAACTCGCCACCGACAGAACGCGCCACCGCCCATGCCCGACCTCCTAGAAGGGACAAAAGTCTCGTCAGTGCATTACTCAGGCGAAAAGCCCAAGCCTTGACACGGGGGCCGCCTGGAACGTCATCTGAACTATGGACATCGACTACGCGGCCATCGAGGCGAGCCGGGAACGGATCCGCGACCGGCACCTCCGCGAGCGGCGCCCCGAGAGCAGCGCGCGCGGCCTCCACCACTTCGCACTGATCTGCTCGGACGTCGAGCGGACGATCGACTTCTACCAGGGGATCCTGGAGTTCCCGCTGACGGAGATCTTCGAAAACCGCGACTACAAGGGATCCAGCCACTTCTTCTTCGACATCGGCAACGGCAACCTGCTGGCGTTCTTCGACCTCCCGGGGCTGGACCTCGGGCCGTACCAGGAGGTACTGGGCGGGTTGCACCACATCGCGATCTCCGTCGAGCGCGGGAAGTGGGAGATGCTCCGGGGCAAGCTGGACGACGCGGGAGTGCCCTACCAGCTGGAGAGCGACGCCTCGATCTACTTCCGCGACCCCGACGGCGCTCGCCTGGAACTCCTCGCCGACCCTCTCGGAGAGATGTACGGCGCCCGCGTCCTGTGACCGCGTACCGCCGCACCACGGGCGAGGTCGAAGGAGAGCGAACGGGCCCGGTCCGTCCACATGGTCCCCGGCACCATATGAACGGGCCCGGTCCGTCCACGTGGTCCCCGGCACCATACTGGGGGGATGCGCCTGACCGAATTCTGGAACCGGATGAACCGCCACTTCGGTGAGCGGTACGCCGAGTCCTGGGCGCGTGACTACGTGATCGCGGAGCTGGGGAGCCGCACCGTGACACAGGCCCTCGCCGACGGCGTGTCCGCCAAAGAGGTCTGGCGCGCCGTGTGCGGCGTAACCGACGTGGACTCCCGCCTACGCTGACGCCTTCGCTCCACGCCCCTCGGCCCCCTCTCGGACTCAAGCCCGGCCTCACGGCACCGGCCCTCCGGGTGTACGGACCGGTCTCCGGGCTCATGCCGTCGGCCCTCCGGGCGTACGGACCGGTCTCCGGGCTCATGCCATCGGCCCTCCGGGCGTATGGACCGGTCTCCGGGCTCGCCCGTCATCGTCGCTGGTCCGCCGACTCGAAAGCGTTCGGATTTCCGATGGTGTCGAGCTGTGATCGAACAGTCGTTCGGCTATATTGAACTTGCCGACGCCCCTGGGCCCACTCCGGGAAAATGTCGGTGGCAGCCCGTAGCTTGCAAGCGACGGAAACGACTTCGACACACCCTCCAGGGGAGCACTCCATGGCAGCCAACGACCGCGAGAAGGCCCTTGAGACTGCTCTCGCTCAGATCGAGCGGCAGTTCGGCAAGGGCTCTGTCATGCGCCTCGGCGATGACACGCGAGCCCCCATCGAGATCATTCCTACTGGGGCCATCGCGCTCGACGTCGCGCTCGGCATCGGCGGGTTCCCCCGTGGGCGCATCGTCGAGGTCTATGGTCCCGAGTCCAGCGGTAAGACCACCGTGGCGCTCCACGCCGTCGCCAACGCCCAGCGGGCGGGCGGCATCGCCGCGTTCATCGACGCCGAGCACGCCCTGGACCCCGAGTACGCCGGGAAGCTCGGTGTCGACACCGACGCCCTGCTGGTCTCCCAGCCTGACACCGGCGAGCAGGCGCTTGAGATCGCCGACATGCTGATCCGTTCCGGCGCGATCGACCTCGTGGTCATCGACTCGGTCGCGGCCCTCGTGCCCAAGGCCGAGATCGAGGGCGAGATGGGCGACAGCCACGTGGGTCTCCAGGCCCGCCTGATGTCCCAGGCACTCCGCAAGGTGGCCGGCGCCCTCAGCAACACCGGCACGACCGCGATCTTCATCAACCAGCTCCGCGAGAAGATCGGCGTCATGTTCGGATGCTTCTCCTACAACACGCGCGTAAGCCTGGCTGATGGAACAAAAGAGAAAATCGGCAAGATCGTCAACCAGCGCATGGATGTCGAGGTGCTCTCGTACGACGCCGAGACCGATCGTGTGGTCCCGCGCAAGATCGTCAACTGGTTCGACAACGGGAACGCCGAGCGGTTCTTGCAGTTCACCGTCGCCAAGTCTGGAGGCAACGGTCGTGCGCAGTTCGCCGCCACGGAGAATCATCTCGTTCGCACGCCGGGGGGCTGGCGTGAGGCGGGCGAGCTCATCGCCGGTGACAGGGTCATGCTCGCGGAGACGCATCGCCTGAGCGGTCAGCAGCGGCAGACGATTCTCGGCTCGTTGCTGGGAGACGGAAGCCTCTCTCCCAACACTCACGGGCGGACCGGCGTCCGATTCCGCATGGGTCACGGAGCCGAGCAGGAGGCCTACCTCGACTGGAAGTGCGCCCTTCTCGGAAACATCACATGCAGCAGGACGACCAACTCCAAGGGAGCGGTCTTCGCGGACTTCACTCCTTTGCCCGAGCTCGACGAGCTGCGCCAGGTGGTCTACTTCGGGGACGGGAAGAAGCACATCACCGAGGAGTACCTCAAGGCGTTGACCCCGCTTTCCCTCGCGGTCTGGTACATGGACGACGGCTGTTTCACGCTGCGTTCAAAGGGAGTCCAGGAGCGCACCGCAGGTGGCACGGGCCGCATCGAGATCTGCGTCGAGGCGATGAGCGCGGGTTCACGGGAGCGGTTGCGTGACTACCTCGCCGACACTCACGGTCTTGAGGTGAAGCTTCAGTCCCGGGGGGCGCGAGGAGTCGCGGTCCTCCAGTTCACCACCGAATCGACCACGAAGTTCCAGAAGCTCGTCGCGCCCTACGTCCACCCCTCTATGGCCTACAAGCTCCTTTCGAGATTCCAGGGCCAGTTCGCGGTGCGGCCGGAGTTCTCGGACGCGGAAGTTCGCCTGGTGCCATCACAGATTCTCGATGTGCACATCAAGCCCAAGACACGGTCGATGAGAAAGTTCGACATCGAGATCGAGGGCACGCACAACTACTTCGTCGACGACGTCATGGTGCACAACAGCCCCGAGACGACGACTGGTGGCAAGGCGCTCAAGTTCTACGCGTCGGTGCGGCTCGACGTGCGCCGCATCGAGACGCTCAAGGACGGCACCGAGGCCGTCGGCAACCGCACCCGTGTCAAGGTCGTGAAGAACAAGATGGCCCCGCCCTTCCGGGTGGCCGACTTCGACATCCTCTACGGCTTCGGCATCTCCCGCGAGGGCGGCCTGATCGACATGGGGGTCGAGCACGGCTTCGTCCGCAAGGCCGGCGCCTGGTACACCTACGAGGGCGACCAGCTCGGGCAGGGCAAGGAGAACGCCCGTAATTTCCTGAAGAACAACCCCGACATCGCCAACGAGATCGAGAAGAAGATCAAGGAGAAGCTCGGCGTCGGGCCTCGCCTCGACAACCCCGCCGCGGCCGCGCCCGCCGCTACCGCCGCGCCCGCGCCCGCTCCCTCCGGTCGTGGCAGCAAGGCGCCCAAGCCGGGTGACGTCTGATCTGAGCTGATCTCACATGCCTGCGAGCGACGACCCCCCTGGCCGCCTCCGGCCAGGGGACTGGGGCGCGTGGATCGAGGAGGGCCCCGAGGAGGAGCGAAGCGGCGACCAGGGACCCGGCGGGCGCCGAGGTGGTCGTCAACGACCTCGCGACTCTGATCATCCGCTGGGGTCGAGCCAGTCCCGATCGGGCGGTTCGGGTCGGTCCGGTGGTTCGGGTCGGTCGGATGGATCGGTTTGGCCTGGCGGTTCGGTTGAATCGGGTCGGTCCGGTGGTTCGGGTCGGTCGGATGGGTCGGTTTGGCCTGGCGGTTCGGTTGAATCGGGTCGGTCCGGTGGTTCGGGTCGGTCGGATGGGTCGGTTTGGCCTGGCGGTTCGGTTGAATCGGG